>JAWWPK010000083.1:0-15063 GCA_033854925.1 Nocardioidaceae bacterium
TCTCCCCAGGGTAGGTCTGTCCGGCGTGATCACTGCGACCTAGGCTCAGGCTCGTGCAGAGCCCGAAGGACTTCTTCCGCCCGCTCGCCGTCGGTGCCCCTGTCCCGCTGCGCGAGATCCCGTTCCGGCCGTCGCGCATGATCCACTTCTTCGACCCGTCCAACCCGAAGATGGTGGCGAAGGTCCCCGACCTCGCCACGCAGGTCGACGTGCTGCTCGGCAACCTCGAGGACGCGATCCAGGCCGGCAACAAGGAGGCCGCGCGCCGCGGGCTCGTCGAGGTCGCCAACACCGCCGACCTCGGGCAGTGCCAGCTCTGGACCCGCGTCAACGACCTCGGCAGCCCGTGGGTGCTCGACGACATCACGACGCTCGTCACCGAGGCCGGCGAGAAGATCGACGTCTTCATGATCCCGAAGGTCGAGGGGCCGGAGGACATCCACTACGTCGACCGGCTGCTCGCGCAGCTCGAGGCCAAGGCCGGCCTCGACCGGCCGATCCTGGTGCACGCCATCCTCGAGACCGCCCGCGGCGTCGCGAACGTCGAGGAGATCTGCGGCGCCAGCCCGCGCATGCAGGGCCTGAGCCTGGGCCCGGCCGACCTGGCCGCGGACCGCCGGATGAAGACCACCCGCGTCGGCGGAGGCCACCCGGGCTACCTGGTCCGTGAGGACCCGCCGCGCAGCGACGGCGTCGCCAACCTCGAGGCCCACCGCGCGACGTACCAGCAGGACCTGTGGCACTACACGATCGCGCGGATGGTCGACGCGTGCGCGATGAACGGCATCTACCCCTACTACGGGCCGTTCGGCGACATCACCGACGTGGTCGCGTGCGAGGACCAGTTCCGCAACGCGTTCCTGCTCGGCTGCGTCGGCACGTGGTCGCTGCACCCCAAGCAGATCGCGATCGCCAACAAGGTGTTCAGCCCGAGCGTCGAGGACGTCACGCACGCCCGCCGCGTGGTGGCCGCCATGGGGGACGGCACCGGCGCGGTCATGCTCGACGGCAAGATGGAGGACGACGCCTCCCTCAAGCAGTGCCTGGTAATGGTCGAGCTCGCCGACCAGCTCGCCGCGATCGACCCCGAGCTCAAGAAGCAGTACGACGCCATCGAGCTCGACGCATGAGCGAGCTCCGTCCCCGCCGCTCGGTGCTCTACATGCCGAGCTCCAACGAGCGTGCCCTCGAGAAGGCGAAGACCATCGGCTGCGACGGCCTGATCCTCGACCTCGAAGACGCCGTCGCGCCGGACGCCAAGCCCGCCGCCCGTACGGCCGCCTGCGCAGCGGCGACCAGCGGGGAGTACGGCGCCCGCGAGATCACCATCCGGGTCAACGGCGCCGACACCGAGTGGCACGCCGACGACCTCGAGGCCGCCTGCGCCGCCGGGCCGGACGCGATCGTGGTCCCCAAGGTCAACAGCGCTGCCGCCGTGCACGCCATCGTCGACACGCTCGAGAATCACGGCGCACCGGACCACACGGCCCTGTGGGCGATGGTCGAGACGCCGTACGCCATGCTCCACGCCGAGGAGATCGCCGGCGCCTCGGAACGGCTCACAGTCCTGGTGATGGGCACCAACGACCTCGCCAAGGAGCTCTACGCCGAGCACGTGCCCGGTCGGCAGCCGCTGCTCACCGGGCTCGGCCTCGCGCTGCTGGCCGCGCGGGCCACCGGCAAGGTGATCCTCGACGGCGTCTACAACGACGTGCAGGACATCGACGGCTTCCTCGACGAGTGCCGGCAGGGCCGGGAGCTGGGCTTCGACGGGAAGACGCTCATCCACCCGAGCCAGGTCGAGGGCGCCAACGAGGTGTTCGCACCGAGCGAGCAGGCGGTCGCGGACGCCCGCGGCATCCTCGAGGCGTGGGAGGCCGGCGCCGGGGCGGGCGTGGTGACCTTCCAGGGCCGGATGATCGAGAACCTGCACGTCGCCTCGGCCCGCCGCACGCTGAGCATCCACGAGGCGATCGCGGCCCTCAGCAGTTGACGGATCAGGCCTGGTTGCGGCGCAGCTGCTCGTCGAGCCAGAGCTTGGCGCTGCCGAAGAAGCCGGCCACGTCGTGGACCAGCTTCCCGAGGGCGTCCTGGGTCTGCCGGAAGGTCTCGGTGTAGCTGTCCGCCGCTTCCTTGGCCGCGTCGGACACCTTCGCCGCGTCGTCCTCGTCGCGTCGGGGGTAGGTGCCGGACAGGATCTGGGTGTACTCGCCCGAGTCGACCCAGTTGCGCAGCTCGGCCGCACGGACCACGGCGTAGGGATGGGTCGCCCGCTCGACGAGCAGCAGCTTTAGCACCGAGTCGCGGAGGTCGGCGGAGTCGACGTACTCCTGGCCCTGCGCGAAGAACGACGTCTGGTCGAGCTCGCTGAGATCACCGGAGCCACTGGCCAGCTTCATGTGCACCCGGAACGCGGTCGCGGGGTCCTGCGTGGCGAGCAGCCCGGCCCGGTCCGCCGACAGCTCGGACTTGCGCTGCCACTCGCGGAGCGCCGCGACGATGACACGAAGGCCGAGCAGGCCGCCGGGGATGGCGCCCCACAGTCCGCCGAACGACATCAGCCGGAGCAGCAGCGTCCAGTAGACCGCGTGCCCGCTCACGGCGTGGCCGACCTCGTGGGCGAGCACGAACCGCAGCTCCTCCTCGTCGAGGAGGTCGAAGAGCGAGGAGTTCAGCACGATGATCGGCTTGTCCATCCCGATGGTCATCGCGTTCGTGTACGGGTCGTTGACCACGTAGACCTCAGGCAGCTGTTCGACGTCGAGCACCCGGCCGACCTCGCCGAGCAGCCGGTTGACCCCCGCGAACTGCCGGTCGTCGACGCGGATGCCCGAGCCGAGGAAGTCGAGCCGGACCTTCCGCTCGTTGATCAGCCCGGAGAACGCCTTGAGCACTGTGTCGAAGCCCTTGAGCTTGCGCAGGGCCACGAGCGCGCCGCGGTCTGCGGGGTGCTCCCACGCCCGCGAGCTGATACCGGTCAGGGTGGCCCGGGAGCGGGTCGGCGTCGTCGTCACGGGGTCACTGTAGGTCGGGCCGGGTCAGGGTGCCGGGTAGTTGGTCCTGGTGCCTCGGATGAAGCACTCGTTGGGTTGCCGCTGCGGGGAGTAGACGCTCCAGAAGCGCACGATCAGCGCCGAGCCGTCGGCCCTGTTCACCGAGAGGGTCCAGTCGCCGAACTCCGCAGACTTGGTGAGCCCCGACCCGGGGTTGATCTGGTGGACGAAGGCCTCGACGGTGCTGCTGGAGTGATCCAGTTGGGCATTGAGTCCGAGCGGGAAGTGCGCGTTCACGGTGTCGATGTGGATGTCGACCTCGTTGGTGGCGGCGGAGTGGCACCCGGCCGTGACGATCATCCCCGAGTCGTTCATCAGCTCGGTCGCGACGGGCGTGGGGTCGTTCAGGGCGACGTTGAACTCCTCGACGGTCACGCCGTTCCATGCGGTCGCTTTGGGCACCGTCGCGAGGGACGACTCGTTGACCTTCGCACCGGTCACCGCATCGGCGCCGAGCTGGTTCGTCCCGATCGCACCGGCAGCCACGTCCGCCGACGTGACCTGTCCGTCCTTGATCTCTTTGGAGCGAACGGCGTCGCTCTTGATGTGCTTGGCACGCACCGCGTCCTTGGCGATGTCGTGGGCGCCGATCTTGGTGGCCGCGAAGGCGCCACCGGTGCCGAGGGCCACGACGAGGGCAAGCGTGGCCGTGACGTTCGCGTAGTGAGAGCTGGGCATCGTGGTGCCCCTTTCCGGGCGCCACAGAGTGCGCTCGCGTCAGGCTAGTGGTTGCGCCCCCCACTGAGGGTCGCGGCCGATGAAGCCCAGCAGCCGACTCTGCGCGTCCGCGTCGTCCGGGACGAGCACGCGGGCGCCGTACTGGCCACTGCCGCGCATGGCTTCCTCGTACTGATCCATCCCCGCGACCATCTCGGCGCAGCGATCGGGGTCGAGGGTGTCGTCCTGGCCGGAGGCGCGGGCCAGGTCCCAGGTGTGCATGAAGACGTCGCCGGTGAAGAACTGCGAGACCGCCTGGGGCACGGCAACCGACCCGATGTGCGGGTTGCTGAGCATCAGGTCCGCCGAGGCCGGGTCGTCGTCCACCGACGGCCCGGGCGGGAGGTCTATCGCGGCACCGGAGGACAGGAAGGGCGGGAACCACTCGACGAGGTGGCGTACGACGTCGCGCGCCGTCCACTCCTTGACGGGCGAAGGGTCGTCCCACTGGTCGGGGCGTACGCCGGCCGCCACCTCTCCGAATCGGCTGCCGATGGCACGGAACTCCTGCGCGGGGGTGTCGGTCATGTCGCTCTGACTCTGTCAGTCCGGCTTACTCATCGCTTCGTGCCGGCCGGCGGCTCCATGGTCATGGACCGGCGCGACGGCTGGACCGTCGCGCCGGCCGCGAGCGACTACTTGCCGGAGGCGAAGTGGCTGACGCAGTCACCCTGGTTCTTGTAGACCGGCATGGTGCTGGTGGCCCAGCCACCGTTCTTGCACTGGTCCTTGCTCGTCAGGACGACGTCTGCGGCGAAGGTGTAGCGGGTGCCGTTGAAGTTGATTGCGTCGATGACGCCGTCACCCTTGACGCCGGAGCCGAGCGAGAACCCGAAGGCGAGCACGTTCGCGTTGGGGAACGCCACCCGCCACTGGTTCAGAGTGCCGTGGTTGGCGCTGCCGGAGCCGCCCGCGTGGCTCGGCGCGCCGTCCTTGACGAACTGGGCAGACCCGTTGCTGGCCCACCAGTCGCCGCCGTAGACAGGTTCTCCGACCAGGATCCCGTCCGGACTGCCGTTGGCGTCGAAGTCGATGACCAGCTGGAAGCCGGGCACGCCGCCGGCGGAGGTGTTGGTGAACTCCAGGTTCGGCTCGCCGACCGACGCGAGGAGGGCGCTGGTGGCGACGTACTCCGCGACCTTGTCGGTGCTGGTGTTGCTCTGGGTCCAGACGTGGAGTCCGGTGCCCTGGACGGCGTAGTGACCGGTCGCCCGGGTGTCCCCGAGCGCCGGCACGAAGTCCGACGGAACGTGGATGACCCCCGCACCGGCGGCCAGCGACGAGCCGCCTGCGGTGAAGGTCAGGGCGGCGCCGGCGAGTACGGCACCAATGGTGGCGATGGTTTTGCGCATGGGTGAGCTGCTCCTTCGATGAGAAAGCCACCGGTCCCCCCGATGCACGGACGTGCACAGCGCAATGGCGCCGTCGTCACAAGCGTGACTCGTGGCCGAGACGCGCACCTCGAGGCTTCTCGGCGTCATCGTGCGGATCCGGCTGATCGGACCCTAGGGCTGGTCCAGACCAGGGGCAATGACCTCCACGGGCCCCCTCCGGGCCATCTTTCGCCTGGCCCATGGGTGCTAACCCTCTCGGATGGGGATCCTGACCCCGCGCTCCTGAGCCACCTCGACCGCACGCTCGTAGCCGGCGTCCACGTGCCGGATCACGCCCATGCCGGGGTCGTTGGTGAGCACCCGTTCGATCTTCTGCGCGGCCAGCTCGGTGCCGTCCGCGACGGTGACCTGGCCCGCATGCAGCGACCGGCCCATGCCGACGCCGCCGCCGTGGTGGAACGACACCCAGGTCGCGCCCGAGGCGGTGTTGACCAGCGCGTTGAGGATCGCCCAGTCCGCGATCGCGTCGGAGCCGTCGAGCATCGCCTCGGTCTCGCGGTACGGCGAGGCGACCGACCCGCAGTCGAGGTGGTCGCGGCCGATCACGATCGGGGCCTTGAGCTCGCCGGACGCGACCATCTCGTTGAACTTCAGCCCGGCCAGGTGCCGCTCGCCGTACCCCAGCCAGCAGATCCGCGCGGGGAGTCCCTGGAACGCCACCCGCTCACCGGCCATGGTGATCCACTTGCGCAGCCGTTCGTTCTCGGGGAACAGCTCGAGGATCGCCTTGTCGGTCGCGGCGATGTCGGCCGGGTCGCCGGAGAGCGCGGCCCAGCGGAACGGCCCCTTGCCCTCGCAGAACAGCGGCCGGATGTACGCCGGCACGAAGCCCGGGAACTCGAACGCCCGGTCGTAGCCGCCCTTGCGCGCCTCGTCCCGGATCGAGTTGCCGTAGTCGAAGACCTCGGCACCCTTGTCCTGGAACTCGACCATCGCGCGCACGTGGGTGGCCATCGACTCCTGGGCGCGCTTGGTGAAGCCCACCGGGTCCTCGGTGCGCTCCCGCTCCCAGTCGTCGAACGCGACCCCGGCCGGCAGGTAGAAGAGCGGGTCGTGCGCCGAGGTCTGGTCGGTGACGATGTCGATCGGGGCGTCCGTCTCGAGCAGCTCGGGCAGCATCACCGCGGCGTTGCCGAGAACGCCGATCGACAGCGGCCGCTTGGCGTCGCGGGCCTCGATCGCCATCTTGACGGCCTCTTCGAGGGAGGGCGCCTCGACGTCGAGGTAGCGGTGGTCGATCCGGCGCTGGATCCGGGCCGGGTCGCAGTCGATGCAGATGACCACGCCGTCGTTCATCGTCACCGCCAGCGGTTGGGCGCCGCCCATGCCGCCGAGACCGGCGGTGACCGTGATGGTGCCGGCCAGCGTCCCTCCGAACTTCTTGTCGGCGACCGCGGCGAACGTCTCGAAGGTGCCCTGCAGGATGCCCTGGGTGCCGATGTAGATCCACGAGCCCGCGGTCATCTGCCCATACATGGTCAGGCCGAGGTCCTCGAGCCGGCGGAACTCCTCCCAGTTGGCCCAGTCGCCGACCAGGTTGGAGTTGGCGATCAGCACCCGCGGCGCCCACTCGTGGGTCTTCATCACCCCGACCGGCTTGCCGGACTGCACGAGCATCGTCTCGTCGTCCGCCAGCGTGGTCAGCGTGCGCACCAGCGCGTCGTACGCCTCCCAGTTGCGGGCCGCCTTGCCGGTGCCGCCGTAGACGACGAGGTCCTCGGGGCGCTCGGCGTTCTCGGGGTCGAGGTTGTTCATCAGCATCCGCAGCGGGGCCTCGGTCTGCCACGAGCGCGCCGTCAGCTCGGTGCCGTGGGCGGCGTGGATGGGGAGGCGGGGGTTGCCAGACGTGGACACGGTCATGCCAGTGCTCCGATCACTTCTTCGACGGCGGTGAGGACGGCGCCCGAGGCGACCAGCTGCACGGCGGTCTCGATCTCGGGCGAGAGGTGGCGGTCCGGGCCGGGACCTTCGATGCCGGACGAGCGCAGCAGCCGGACCACGGCAGCGGTCGCGGGCGACGGCTCCAGCGGCGCGCGCAGGTCGAGGGCGCGGGCGGCGGTGAGCACCTCGATCGCTACCACGCGGGTGAGGCCGTCCACGGAGCGGCGCAGCTTGCGCGCGGCCGACCAGCCCATCGAGACGTGGTCCTCCTGCATCGCACTGGAGGGGATCGAGTCGACGCTCGCCGGCACGGCCAGACGCTTCATCTCCGAGACGATCGCGGCCTGGGTGTACTGCGCGATCATGTGGCCGCTGTCGACGCCGGGGTCGCCCGCGAGGAACGGCGGCAGCCCGTGGTTGCGCGCCTTGTCGAGGAAGCGGTCCGTACGCCGCTCGCTGATCGACGCCACGTCGGCGGCGACGATCGCCAGGAAGTCGAGCACATAGCCGACCGGTGCGCCGTGGAAGTTGCCGTTGGACTCGACCCGGCCCTCTTCTGCGAGCACCACCGGGTTGTCGACCGCAGAGGCGAGCTCGCGTCCGGCGACGGTCGCGGCATGCTCGACGGTGTCGCGGGCCGCGCCGTGCACCTGCGGAGAGCAGCGCAGCGAGTAGGCGTCCTGGACCCGGTTGCAGTCCGGGCCGCGGTGGGAGGCGACCACGCCGGAGTCGGCGAGCAGGGCGACCAGGTTCGCGGCCGAGAGCGCCTGGCCGGGGTGCGGCCGGATGGCCTGCAGCTCGGGCGCGAAGACCCGGTCGGTGGCGAGCTGGCCCTCGACGGACATCGCGGCCGCGACGTCGGCGGTGCGGAGCAGCCGGCGCAGGTCGGCGATCGCCATCACCAGCATCCCGAGCATGCCGTCGGTGCCGTTGATCAGGGCGAGCCCCTCCTTGGCGGCCAGCTCGACCGGGGTCAGCCCGGCGGCCGCCAGCGCCTCGGCGGCAGGCACGAGGGAGCCGGACGCATCGCGGACCGGACCCTCACCCATCAGGGCGAGCGCGCAGTGCGCCAGTGGCGCCAGGTCACCGGAGCAGCCGAGCGAGCCGTACTCGTGCACCACCGGCGTGATCCCGTTCGAGATCAGCGCGGCCAGCAGCTGGGCGGTCTCCCTCCGGATGCCGGTGTGCCCGGTCGCGAGCGTCGAGAGCCGCAGCAGCATCAGCGCGCGCACCACCTCACGCTCCACCTCGGGGCCGGAGCCGGCCGCGTGCGAGCGGACCAGCGACCGCTGCAGCTGGGCACGCATCTCGGTCGGGATGTGCCGGGTGGCCAGCGCACCGAAGCCCGTCGAGATGCCGTACGCCGGCGTGGGCGCGGCCGCGAGCTCCTCGACCACCACGCGGGCCCGGTCGATCGCGACCAGGGCGGCCTCGCTGAGCACCACCGGGGCTCCGTCACGGGCGACCGCGACCACGTCCTCGGGAGCCAGCGGTCCGACATCGACGCTCACGGGGGACATGGCTCCATCAAAGGGCCGGGCGGCCTCCCGGGCCAGAGGCTGCCCCGCGGCAGTGTCTCGGATCCGAGATCGCCGCCGCTGGCTGTCTCGAATCCCACGGACCACCTGCCGGGACCGGTCCGTCGGGGCCGGTCCGGTCGTCGTTCACTAGTTGTCGTGAGCAGCCTGATCGTCGCTGAGGTCGGCGTACGTCGCCGGTGGGCGATGCTCGCGGCGAGCACGCTCGCCCAGGCGTCGACCGCGGTGATGGTGCACGGGCCGGCGTTCCTGATCCCGGTGCTGCACGAGCGCGAGGGGCTGACCCTGGCCGAGGCCGGGCTGGTGGCCGCCGCTCCGATTGTCGGGACGATGCTGGCGCTCTTGCCGTGGGGCGTGGTCACCGACCGCCGGGGCGAGCGCCTGGTCCTGCTGACCGGGCTCGCGGGCGCGGTGGTCCTCGGGTCGCTGGCCGCCCTGTCCGGGTCGGTGGTCCTGCTGGCGCTGGGGCTCGGCCTGGCCGGCCTTGCGGCCGCGGGCAGCAACGTCGCCAGCGGCCGCGTGGTCGTCGGCTGGTTCCCGGCCGGTCGCCGCGGCCTGGCGATGGGGATCCGGCAGATGGCCCAGCCGGTGGGCGTGGGCGTCGCCGCCGCGACGATGGCCGTCGTCGCCGACCGGCACGGCCCGTATGCCGCGGTCTGGGTGCCGGTCGTCGCGTGCGGTCTGGCCGCGGTCTTCGTCGCGCTGGTGGTGGTCGATCCACCGCGGCCGGCGACCGGACCGACCGCAGCACCCAACCCGTACCGCTCGGACCGCTACCTGCCCCGCATCCACGGGGTGTCCGTGCTGCTGGTCGTCCCGCAGTTCGTCGTCTGGACGTTCGCGCTGGTCTGGCTGGTCCAGGACCGCGACTGGTCGCCAGCGGCCGCCGGCGGCCTGGTGGCGGGCGCCCAGGTGGCCGGGGCGCTCGGCCGGATCGCCGCCGGCCAGCTCTCCGACGTGGTGGCCAGCCGGATGCGGCCGCTGCGTTGGGTCACGATGGCGGCGGCCGCGACCATGCTGCTGCTGGGAGCGGCGGCCGGGCTCGACGGGCCGATCGCCGTACCCCTCATGGTGCTGGCCACCGTGGTGACCGTCGCCGACAACGGCCTGGCGTTCACCGCGGTCGCCGAGCGGGCCGGACCGTTCTGGTCCGGCCGCGCCCTCGGCGTGCAGAACACCGCCCAGTTCCTCGCCGCGGCCGCGGTCCCACGCCTCGCGGGGCTGACCGTCACGTGGTTCGGCTACCCGGCGACGTTCGCGCTGGCGGCGGTGTTCCCGCTCGCCGCGCTGACCCTGGTGCCGGTCAGGGACGAGCGCGAGCTCGCCTGACGCCGCTCCCGCCGGCCGCGGCCGACGCGGTGGCCCAGCTGAACCAGGCCGAAGCCGACGGCGAAGATGGTCAGGGCCACGATGCCGTAGGAGATCGGGAAGGTGTCGGGCTCGAAGGCCGGGTTCTTCCCCCCGTCGAGCATGTCGAGCATCAGGTAGATGCCCTGGAAGACGAACGCCCACAGATAGGCGATGGCGTACGTCGTGTTGGCGGCCAGTCGGCTGCTCAGGAAGAAGCCGAGCGGGAACGCGCTGAGGATCGTGACGATGGCGATCATGGCGATCAGTCCGTGATCGGCGCGGAGCGCCGGTCGCCGGAGAACATCAGGACGACGGCGAGCACGGTCAGGAGCACCGAGAAGCCGACGAGCGCCTTGACGAACATCGGCACGTCGACGAAGAACGCCGGCAGCCCGGTCAGGGTGACCACGATGATCGCGCCGGCGGCCACGCGCGTCGCCACGCGGTTGCCCCGCCACGCCAGGATCGTCGCCACGAGGCCGATGACACCGAGGATGCTGCCGACCACGAGGATCGCCATCGGCGGCCCCTCCTCGCCGGGGTCTGGGGCGCCGAGGAAGCCCGGGATGTTGGCGAGCGAGTAGACCGCGGCAATGCCGAGGCCGATCTTCTGCTGGGGGGTGACGGCGGCCCGGGCCGACGTGAAGGTGGTGCTGGTCATGGTTTCCTCCGAGGGAGTTGAGGTGTTGACGGCCTCACGTTCGTTCCGCACCACGTCCCCATCCCAGAGCATCGTCTCCCCGGCACTTCCCGACCAGCCCCGCTGATCGGGAACATCTTCCCAAGCGGTTCGGCGCCGCTCCCGCGATGATGGGGCCGTGCCCATCCGCGTCCTGCTCGCCGACGACCACCCCGTCGTACGCAGCGGCCTGGCTGCATTGCTCGGCACCCTCGAGGAGTTCGAGGTGGTCGGCGAGGCCGAGGACGGCGAGGCCGCCGTCCGGGAGACGCAGCTGACCCGGCCGGACGTGGTGCTGATGGATCTCCGGATGCCGGGCATCGACGGCGTGGAGGCGACCAGGCGGATCCGCAAGGCGGTCCCCGACACGGCGGTACTCGTCCTGACGATGTACGACGAGGACGCCACCGTCTTCACCGCGATGCAGGCCGGGGCGCAGGGCTACCTGCTCAAGGGCGCCGAGCAGGACGAGATCGCCGATGCCATCAAGGCGGTGGCGCGGGGGCAGGCGATCTTCGGGCCCGGCATCGCCACCCGGCTGCTGGAGCACTTCGCCAATCCGCCGGCGGGGGCCCAGCCCGACGAGCCGTTCCCCGAGCTCACTCCGCGCGAACGCGACATCCTCGGGCTCCTGTCCCAGGGACGACGCACCGCGGAGATCGCGGCGGCGTTGCACCTGTCCCCCAAGACGGTGAGCAACAACCTGACCACCATCTTCGCCAAGCTCGAGGTCGCCGACCGCACCGCTGCGGTGATCCGGGCCCGCGAGCGGGGCCTGGGCGGGTAGGACGAGCCCTGGTGGATGCCTTCCGGCTCGTCCTCGCCGTCGTCGCGGTCTCGACCGCGGTGTCGGGCATCGCGCTGCTGCTGAAGCGCCGAGCCGTGGTGTCGGCGTCCCTCCTGGTGTGCGCCGGTGGCACCGGAGTCGTTGCGGCGATCCTGCTGGCCGCGGACCACGACGGGGCTGGAGCCGTGGGCGTCGCGATGGCCGCGTCCCTGTTCGGGCCGGCCGCGCTGGCCACCTACCCGCGGCCGCGGTGGCGGCACCCGATCGACTTCGTCAGCCTCGTGGTCATCGTCGGCTGCGGCGCGGTCGGGACGGCGTACGCCAGCTCGGACCGAGGCGTGACCGGCCTGATGGGCCTCATCCAGGGCTGTGCGCTGCTGGTCCACATCTGGTGGCGGATCGAGGTCTCGGACGACCGAGAACGCCGGGCTCTCGTGTGGATGTCGCTGTCCCTGGTCCTGGCCACCATCGTCTACTTCTTCGCTGCCTTCTCGGCCGAGGGCGTCGCCAGCGGTGCCCTGCCCATGATCGCGACGGGCGTCTTCGCGGTCATCGGACCGGCCCTCTACGTCGGGGCCACGCTGCCCGACCTCGTCGACGTCCGTGGCCTCGTCGTACGCACGGTGGTGCACTCGGTCGCCCTGGTCATGGTGATGTCCCTGTTCGTGCTGGCCCTCGGGCTCCTCGACGCTGTGGGAGCCCGCGACCTCAACGTGGGTGCCCAGGCCCTCGTCGCGGCCCTGTGCTCCACGGCCTACCACCCCACCTGCGTCGTCCTCCGCGGCGTCGTCGACCAGCTGCTCTTCGGCGAGCGTCCTGACCCGCTGGGTGCCGCGTCGGCGGTGGCCGGTCGGATCGGGGCGGACCCGGTCGTGGCGCTGCGCGCGATCCGGGAGGCACTGGTCATCCCGTACGCCGCCCTGCTGGTCGACGGCGCGTCAGTCGCCTCGTCGGGCACCGAGACCACCCACACCCGGACCCTGGACCTCGACGGGGCCGGCGAGCTGGTGGTCGGGCTGCGGCCCGGCGACCTTTCGTTCTCCGCCGGCGACGAGCAGGTGCTCCGGCTGACCGTGCCGCTGCTGGCCCAGACGCTCCGCGCCCGCGCCCTCGCCGAGGACCTGATCGAGTCGCGCGGCCAGACCATCACCGCGGTCGAGGAGGAGCGGCGCCGGCTGCGTCGCGAGCTGCACGACGGGCTGGGGCCGCGGCTGTCCGGGGTGGCATTCACCTCTGACGCGGCCCGCAACCTGATCCGCACCGACCCGGCGGCTGCCGAGCAGATGGTGGCCCAGCTGCGCGCGGACACGGTGATCGCCATCGAGGAGATCCGCCGGATGGTCTACGCGATGCGGCCGCCGGCCCTCGACGAGCTCGGCCTGGTCCCGGCACTGCGGCAGCAGGCGGTCGGGCTGCGCAACCGGGCCGGCAAGCCGGTGGCGGTCGACGTGAGCGCGCCCGAGGAGTTCCCCGACCTGCCGGCGGCGGTCGAGGTGGCGGCGTACCGCATCGTCACCGAGGCGCTCACCAACGTCGCCCGCCACAGCACCAGTGCGTCCGCCTCGGTCCGGCTGGACCCCGCCGCCGACGGGCTGCACCTCGAGGTGACCGACCACGGCCGCAGCGGCGCCTGGCGTCCGGGCGTGGGGCTGTCGTCGATGCGCGAGCGTGCGGCCGAGCTCGGCGGCACCCTCGAGGCGGGGCCGGGCCCGTCGGGTGGGCGGGTGGCCGCGTTGCTGCCGCTCTGAATGCTCCTGTCCACGTCGGGTACCGCTCCGGCGCGGGGGGAATGGAGAACAGCAATGTCGAACACAGTCGCCATGATCATCGTGGTCGTGGCCATCGTCCTGGTGGTTGCCGTCGTGGCGGTCCTGCTGGTGCGCACCCGTGGCCGGGAGCGCCGGTCCCGCGAGGCTCGCGAGCTACGCACGCGGGCCGCCGCCCAGTCGACCGACGTCGAGCTGGCGCAGCGCGAGACGGCCGCACGGGAGGCTGCCGCCGAGCAGGCCCGTGAGGAGGCCGAGATCGCCCAGGAGCGGGCGGCCCAGGCTCGTCAGGGTCTCGCCCAGACCGAGGCCCACCAGGAGGACACGGTCCGCGAGGCCGACCGGCTGGACCCGTCGGTCGACCAGGGCAGCGACGAGTACGCGCCGGAGAACGTCTCACCGCCGCGCGGGCGTCCGTAGCTCCAAGGGGCCCTAGCCTCTGGGCATGGCCCAGGTCCCCGCGGCGACGCGCACGCTGCGGGTGCTGAGGTACCTCGCCAGCCAGCCCGACCCGGTGCCGCTCGACGCGATCGCGCGGGCGTGCGGCCTGCCGCGCAGCTCGGCGTACCACCTGGTCAGCGCGATGGTCGCCGAGGGGTTCGTGGTGCACCTCGCCGACGAGCACAGGTACGGCCTGGGGGTGGCGGCGTTCGAGGTGGGCAGCGGGTTTGCGCGGCAGGGTCCGCTGCAGCGGATCGCCCGGCGCCCGCTGGCCGAGCTGGTCGACCGGACCAGGCAGAGCGCGCACCTGGCGGTGCTGCACGGCAGCGACGTCCTCTACGTCCTGGAGGAGCGAGCGCCCGGGCGGCCGCCGCTGGTGACCGACGTCGGCGTCCGGCTCCCCGCCCACCTGACTGCGAGCGGCCGGGCGGTGCTGGCGCATCTGCCGGCGGCGCAGGTGCGGGCGCTCTTCCCTTCGGCGGCGGCCTTCGTGGACCGGCACGGCACCGGTCCGACCTCGCTGAGCTCGCTGCGGTCGCTGCTGACCGGGACCCGGCAGCGCGGATACGCCGTCGAGACCGGCGAGGTGACGCCGGGGCTGTCCAGCGTCGCGGCGGCGGTGCTCGACCACAACGGCCACCCGCTGGCGGGGGTCGCGGTGACCTACGCCGAGGGTGACGCCGAGCCCGCGACGCTGGCCACCGACGTACGCCGGACGGCCGGGCTGCTCAGCCAGCGGTTGGGCGGCCGGCCGCGCTGAGTCGCCCTGCCGCTTGCTGGGCTGCGTCACAGGCCGTGGACAGCGGGCCGCTCGCGTGCGACGTTTCACCGCATGCGGGATGACACGGGGCACGCGGCACGGCGACTGGTCTGGGCGGCGGTGCTGGCGGTTGCGCTGATCGTCGGCGCGATCGCACTGCCGTCATATGCCAAGGACCGGCAGGGCACGCTCCAGTCGAAGATGGACGCGCGGAGGAAGCGGACCCTCGAGGCGCGGCCGCACGTCGACCCGCCCGGCACACCGGCGCACAACCACAACGACCCGAAGACCAAGAACCTCGTGTCGCGTGCCGGCGAGACCGGCAAGGACGTCCGCGACCCGAGCACCTTCCTCAGCCGCGCGCTGGCCCGCTCGGCGGTGGCGGCCGAGCGGAAGATGAAGGACCCGCCGCTCACTCACGCGCGGGTCATGCAGAAGCGGCTCAAGCACCCGCAGGACCGCTACGCGATGGCCAACGGCTGCTACAACCTGGGCGGGCAGAGGATCTTCTTCAAGCCGACCGACCTCGGGCAGTACCTCCTCTACACGACCGACCGGCAGTTCCTGGTGAACGGCGGCAAGGTGGCGGCGCCGAGCGACGCGACCATCTGGACGGCGCGGCCGCGCAAGCACGGCTTCGGCTTCACCAACGCCGGCACGCAGCTGGTGGTGCATGCCAAGCACACGTTCCGGCTGA
>JAWWPK010000084.1:0-2658 GCA_033854925.1 Nocardioidaceae bacterium
TCACCATGCTCGAGCTCGGTATCGGAGCGATCGTCGTTCTGCTGTTCGCCGGGCTCGGCTACGGCTTCGTCCGGTCGAGCCTTCGACCGCTGGTCGAGGTCGAGGAGACCGCTGAGGCCATCGCTGCCGGCGACCTGTCGCGACGCGTCAAGGAGGGTGACCCTCGCACCGAGGTCGGCAGCCTGTCGAGGTCGCTCAACACGATGCTCGGCCAGATCGAGGAGTCCTTCCACGCGCAGCAGCACTCGGAGGCGTCCGCACGGCAGTCCGAGGAGCGGATGCGTCGGTTCGTCGCTGATGCCAGCCACGAGCTGCGCACGCCGCTGACATCGATCCGCGGGTTCGCCGAGCTCTACCGGCAGGGCGCAGTCAGTGAGAAGGACGAGCTCGACCGCGTGATGAAGCGGGTCGAGGACGAGGCCGCCCGGATGGGCCTGCTCGTCGAGGACCTGCTGCTACTCGCCCGACTCGACCAGCAGCGGCCGATCCTGCACGAGCCGGTCGACCTCCTGCACCTCGCCCGCGACGCCGCGCACGATGCCTCGGCCGTCGCTCCGGACCGCGAGGTCGACGTCGTGGTGACCGGTGACGGCCCGCCGGTGGTCATGGGTGACGATGCCCGCCTCCGCCAGGTCTTCGGCAACCTGGTCACCAACGCGCTCACCCACACACCGGCGGGCACGCCGGTGACGCTGCGCCTCGGGGCCGACGACCACTCCGGGATGGCAGCCCTGGAGGTCGTCGACCAGGGCCCAGGACTGTCGCCGGAGCAGTCGTCGCGGGTCTTCGAGCGGTTCTACCGCGCCGACGCCTCGCGCACCCGGGCACATGGCGGCAGCGGCCTGGGTCTGTCCATCGTGGCTGCGCTGGTCGCGGCCCACGGCGGCCGCGTCGAGGTCGACAGCCGGCCTGGGGAGGGCGCGACCTTCCGGGTCCTGCTCCCGCTGGCGCCGGCGTACTCCGCCTGAAACTCACAGCAACCTGACAGGGCCTGACCGTGGACGACTGCGGCACCCCGCGGCGATCGTGGAGCGCATCCGGTCCGCAACGGAGCGCGCTGAGGGGAAGCCGTGGACGTCATCGAGAGCAGCAACGCTGACGCGACCGGTCCCAGCCGGCGACTACGCCGCACCGGTGCAGCGGCGGCCGTCGCAGTGGGGATCACCCTGGGAGCAGCCGGGATCGCCGCCGCGGCGTCCGACCCGTCGCCGACACCGTCTGCCGGATCGACAGCGAAGCCGGCGATGCCACAGGGTGCGCTGCCCGGCGGGCCGATGGGTCGTCGCTTCTACCGCGGCGGACCGGGTGGCGGCGGCCCGGCAGGTCGCCCCGGGCTGCGCGGCTTCGGTCCCTCCGGTGCGGTGCGTGGGGAGCTCGTCGTGCCTGACGGCAAGGGCGGCTGGCGGACCGTGCAGGTGCAGCGCGGCACGGTGACTGCGGTCAGCCCGACGTCCCTGACGGTGAAGAGCGCGGACGGGGTCTCGAAGACCTACGTGCTGACCAAGCAGACCCTCGTCGACGCGGGTCGGGACGGCATCTCGACGGTCGCCGTCAACGACACCGTCGGCGTCGTGGCGAACCTCACCGGCGGGACGGCGACGGCTACCGAGGTCCGTGACCTGACGAAGATCAAGGCAGCCCGTGGGACGGCCAGGCCTCGCCGCCAGGTCAAGCCCGCCCCGAGCGGGACACCGGCCAGTCCCAGCACGTACGACGGCGAGGCCGACGCCGTCGGCGCCTGACCTCAGTCGCAGGGGGGCGCGTCGGGCTGCTTCTTGAGCGCCTCGAGCATCGTGGTGCTGATCTCGCGCAGCTGGACGACCTGGTCGTCGGTGAGCGGGTCGAAGACGTGCTTGCGGACGCCCTCGACGTGGCCTGGCGCCGCGGCCGCGAGAGCAGCGAACCCCTCGTCGGTGAGGTGCGCGATCTGGCCGCGCTTGTCGTCGGCGCAGCTGGTGCGACGCACCCAGCCGTTGCTCTCGAGACGGGCCACGGCGTGGGACAGCCGGCTGCGCGAGGACTGCGACCGATCGGCCAGCGCGCTCATCCGCAGCGCGCGGTCGGGGGCCTCGGACAGCCGGACGAGGATCTCGTAGTAGGTGTGCGGGATGGCCGCGTCGCGCTGCAGCTCACGGTCGAGCTGCTCGAACACCAGCCGGGTCGCGCCCAGGAAGGCACGCCAGGTCTGCTGCTCATCCTCGTCGAGCCATCTGGTCATGTCCCTATCCTACCTGACTCGTTGAGCGCTCAACATCCACAGTCGGGTGTCGATCCCCGAAACTGTCCGCGCATCGTGGAACCGTAGGGCTCATGTCGCCGACGTCACCGCACCACGCCGACGTGTTCAGCCACCTGCGGGCCGCTGTGGCGCAAGAGCTGGAGACGGCCGAGGTCGCCGCCCTGCTCGACGAGCTGACGACGAGCGGCTGGCATGCCTGGCAGCTGCGGCACCGGGTCGGTGCGCTGCCGGTGCAGCCGAGCAGCGTGCAGGACGCCGAGGTGATCACGGCGCACCTGCGTTGCCTGCTCGACGAGGACTCTCCCCAGGTCCGCTACGACGAGGAGCGAGCCCGGCGTGAGCGGGAGCGCGCGGTGGCCGAGCGCGACGCGCCGGTGCCGGCCGCCGACGAGGACCGCGACCGGTGGATCCAGACGATC
>JAWWPK010000085.1:0-8523 GCA_033854925.1 Nocardioidaceae bacterium
CGAGCTGAAGGAGATCGTCGGCCACGTCTTCGAGTCGCCCAAGCCGACCGGCCTGGTCCGGCGCATCCTGGCGACGATGCCGGACGACGCGCTGGTGCTGGACTACTTCGCGGGCAGCGGTACGACCGGCCACGCGGTCGCCCTTGCCAACGCTGAGGACGGCGGGACCCGGCGCTGCATCAGCGTGAACTCCGCGGAGCCGACCCGCACCGGCTCCAACGCCCGCAACGCCGGGCTGCTCACCGTCGCCGACATCACCCGTGCCCGGCTGCGGGCCGTCGCGGCGAGACACGGTGGCGGGCTCGACGAAAGACCATGATCATCGGTCCATGAGCACCGAGGGCCCCCAGGGCAAGGTCGCGCTGGTCACGGGTGGGTCGAGCGGCATCGGCGAGCAGACGGCCCTGCGCCTGAAACGAGCCGGCTTCACGACGTACGCCGTCGCCCGCCGCGTCGACCGGATGGCGGGGCTGGAGGCCGAGGGGGTCCACGCCTTCGCCATGGACGTCACCGACGAGTCGTCCATGGTCGGCGGGATCGAGCGGATCATGGCCGAGCAGGGCCGG
Source organism: Nocardioidaceae bacterium (assembly GCA_033854925.1). Taxonomy (GTDB): domain Bacteria; phylum Actinomycetota; class Actinomycetes; order Propionibacteriales; family Nocardioidaceae; genus Nocardioides. The sequence goes on from JAWWPK010000085.1 coordinate 567, forward strand.
ATCGACGTACTGGTCAACAACGCCGGCTACGGCTCCTACGGCGCGGTGGAGGACGTCCCGCTCGACGAGGCGCGGCGCCAGTTCGAGGTGAACCTGTTCGGCCTGGCCCGGCTCGTCCAGCTCGTGACGCCGCACATGCGCGAGCAAGCGTCGGGCCGGATCATCAACATCTCCTCGATCGGAGCGGTGATCTACGAGCCGTTCGGCGCGTGGTACCACGCCACCAAGTTCGCCGTGGACGGGTTCAGCGACAGCCTGCGGGTCGAGCTGCGGCCGTTCGGCATCGACGTCGTCATCGTGCACCCGGCCGGGATCGTCACCGAGTGGAACGAGATCGCCCGGAACTCGCTCGTCGACCGCAGCAAGGACGGTGTGTACGCCGCCAGCGCGGTCAAGGCGGCGAAGGCAATGGGGAGCGTCGACAACCCGCGGCTCTCGAGCGGCCCCGACGTGGTGGCAAAGACGATCGTCAAGGCGGCGACCGCGCGGCGGCCCAGCTCGCGCTACTCGACCGGCAAGGGCGCGAGCACGGTGATGACCATGCGCCGAGCCCTGCCGGACCGCGCCTTCGACGCGATCATGACCCGCCTCTACCTCGAGTGACCCGCCGTCACGGGCGGTGTCGAATGCTTCAGACGCCGGCGGCCTGCTCCAGCGCCTTGACCTCGTCGTCGAGGTAGGTCAGGAGCCGCTGCAGGTGCGGCACCGTGCGGCGGCAGCCGGTGAGGCCGAAGGCCATGTTCCCGTCGTACGACGTGCAGGTGATGTTGAGCGCCATGCCGTTGATCGGGATCGAGAGCGGGTAGGTGCCGACCATCTTGGCGCCGTTCCAGTAGTGCGTCGTGCGCGGGCCGGGGACGTTGCTGATGATCAGGTTGTACGGCGGCCGGATGATGCCCTGCATCCGCAGCATCGGCGTGAGGATCGCCGGTGCCTGGCCGATGGCGCTCATCGCGAGGATCTGGACCGGGGTCATCCCCTCGAGGGCCTCCTTGCCGTCCTTCATCGAGGCGTGGATCGACCGGAGCCGGTTGGCTGGGTCGCTGCGATCGGTGGCGAGCTGGCACATCACCGCGCCGACCGCGTTGCCGCCCTCGGCGGAGGCGACGTGCGACTGCTTGGCGTTGAGGCCGACCGGCACCATCGCGACCAGCGGCGCCTCGGGCAGTGCGTCGAGCTCGAGCAGGTAGGCGCGGACCGCGCCGCTGACCATCGCGAGCACCATGTCGTTCAGGGTGGTGCCGGTGGCCTTGCCGACGGCGCGGAGCCGCTCGACCGGCCAGTCCTGGGCGGCGAACCGGCGGGAGCCCGTGATCTTCTGGTTGAACAGCGTGCGCGGGGCGTAGAGGGACAGCGCCGAGGTCTCGTTGCGGAGTCCCTTGCTGATCGTCTTGATCAGGGCACTGGGCATCCCGGCCGCCTCCGCGGTGATGCCGAGGGCGGCCCGGAGCGCGTTCATCGGGACCTCGGAGAGGTTGTGGTCCGGCGCCGGCTTCTGGCTGCGCCCGGATCCCGCGGCCGCGCCCCAGGGCGCCGGCATGTCGCGCTTGTCGGGGTCGGTGGTGAGCACGCTCTGGAGCAGCCGCATCGCCGAGACGCCGTCGACCAGGGCGTGGTGGAGCTTGGAGTACTGGGCGACCCGACCGTCGCGGAGCCCCTCGATGACGTGGGTCTCCCAAAGTGGCCGCTCCCACGCGAGGCGGGTCGAGTGCAGCCGCCCGCAGAGCTCGAGCAGCTCGCGCACGCGGCCCGGCTTGGGCAGGGCGCTGTGCCGGAGGTGGTGCTCGATGTCGAACTGGTCGTCCTCCTTCCAGACCAGCTGGCCGCCGGTGCGGATGGAGCGGTAGGGGTGCTTGAGGTAGAGCGGCCGGATCTCCTCCACGTCGCGCATCGCCTCGAACATCTCGCGGGTGTAGCCGCGGCCCGCCCCCTCGGGCTTCTCGAACAGCTGCAGACCCCCCACGTGCATCGGCATGCTGCGGTTCTCGGCGAGCAGGAACCCCACGGAAGTCGGGTCGATCGGAGTGGGCACCGTTCTCCTTCGGTTCGAGAGGGGCTGGCTGGCGATCCTTCCGCGCGCTGCCGGGCGCCACAACCCCAGCGCTGTACACCGAGTGCCTCACCGGCCACCAGCTCTCCACAGCCGGCCCCGTCGCGGCGTCTGTCCACAGCCCCGTCCTTCTCGTCCGCGGCCGTCGCCCCACCGCCCTAACGTCGACCCGAACCAGCCCCACGTCTCGGGAGGACCCATGCACCTGCCTCGTCCACTGCGCACCTTCGGCCTGCTCGTCGCCGGGGTCGCGGCCGGCATCGCGCTCTGGGTGGCCGCGTCGCCGCCCGCAACCTCGACCGTCGCGCCCGGCGCCGCGGGGCTGCCATGACCGGCGCTCGCGGCTGCGCAATCTGGCAGCATCGACCGACATGGAGGGCGAGGCGGAGCTGGTCGACCGGCTGTGGGACCGGGGTCGGGACTCGCTGCGGGCCCGCCTCGATCGGGTCAGCGCCAAGCGGTGGCAGATCCTCCAGTGCGCGGCCGCCGCCGGTGTCGCCTGGCTGATCGCCGCCGACCTGCTGGGCCACAAGACGCCGTTCTTCGCGCCGGTCGCTGCGGTGGTGAGCCTCGGCACCTCATACGGCCAGCGGCTGCGGCGCGTCGCCGAGGTCACGGCCGGCGTTGCGCTCGGCGTACTCCTGGCCGACCTGCTGGCCATCCTCATCGGCTCCGGGTGGTGGCAGCTGATGCTGGTGGTCACGCTCGCGATGACGTCGGCGTTGCTGATCACCAGCGGCCAGCTGTTCGTGACGCAGGCCGCGGTGCAGTCGATCATCATCTCCGCGCTGGTGCCCGCGCCGTCGCAGGCACTGGTGCGCTGGAGCGATGCGGTGATCGGTGGCTGCGTGGCGCTGGTGGCGGCCACCCTGGTGCCGGCTGCTGCGCTGCGGCGCCCGCGGGAGCGGGCCGCCATCGTGGTGCGGAAGATCTCCGCGCTGCTGCGCGGCGCGGCCAAGGTGATGGTCGACGGGGTGGCCGAGGAAGGTCTCGAGCTGCTGGCCGACGCCCGGGCCACGGACAGCCTGATCCGTGAGCTGCAGGACGCCGCCGACGAGGGCATGGCGGTGGTGTCGTCCTCGCCGTTCCGGGTCCGGCACCGCCCCGACATCCGCCGGATGGCAGACCTGGTCGAGCCACTCGACCGGGCGCTGCGGAGCACCCGCGTCCTGGTCCGCCAGACCGCGGTGTCGGCGTACCACCACCGGCCGGTCCCGAAGTCGTACTCGCTGCTGGCGCTCGACCTGGCGGACGCCGCCGACATGGTGGCCGACGAGCTGGCTGCCGACCGGATGGCGGTCACCGCGCGAGCCGCGCTGGTCCAGGTCGGTGAGGCGTCGGGGCTGGTGGAGCGTTCCGAGGAGATGACCGCGGAGCTGGTGCTCGGTCAGCTGCGCTCGGTCATCGTCGACCTGCTGCTGCTGACCGGGATGACCCAGATCGAGTCGACGGAGGCGCTGCCGCCGCCGCCTCCGTGGGAGTCCACCCCGAGTCCGGGAGCGGGCACCGTCGGCGATGAGTGAGGCCGCCTCGGCGGGTCCGACCGGTGTGCACCCGATCGAGCACTGGGTCCTGCACGTGGACCTCGACCAGTTCATCGCCGCTGTCGAGGTGCTGCGCCACCCGGAGCTCGCCGGCAAGCCGGTGATCGTCGGCGGCGACGGCGACCCGACCAAGCGGGGCGTCGTGTCCACCGCGTCGTACGAAGCGCGGGAGTACGGCGTGGGCTCCGGCATGGCGCTCCGGATCGCGGCCCGCAAGGCCCCGGACGCGGTGTTCCTGCCGGTCGACCGCGAGGCCTACGACCAGGCCTCGGCCGCAGTGATGGGCACGCTCCGCTCGCTCGAGTGGGGCGGCCGCCCGGTCGTCGTCGACGTCCTGGGCTGGGACGAGGCGTTCCTCGCCGCAGGCCCCCGACCCGGCGACCAGGAGGCAACCCGGACCGGCCAGGTCGGCCTCGGCCGACCTTGGGCCGGCGCCGCGGACGAGCTCGAGGCAGCAGCACCACCGGTGGAGGAGGCGGGGCAGGGGGGCCTCCCACCCGTGCAGCAGGAGGGGCCCGAACCCTCCTTGGGGAAGGGGGCCCCGGGTGGGCCCTCAGACCCGGTGGCGTTCGCGGCGCACATCCGGGCCAGGGTGCTGGAGGAGACGCGGCTGCACTGCTCGGTCGGGATCGGCGACAACAGGCTGCGGGCGAAGATCGCGACGGAGTTCGGGAAGCCGCGGGGGAGCTACGTGCTGACCGCGGAGAACTGGTTCGAGGTCATGGGCGCCCGGCCGACCACCGCGCTCTGGGGGATCGGCCGCAAGACGGCCGCGAAGCTGGCGGCGCTCGGCATCGACACCGTCACCCAGCTCGCGCAGTCCGACGCGCGGGTGCTGGCGGCGGAGCTGGGGCCGGCGATGGGGCCGTGGTACCACCGCATCGGCCGCGGGGTCAGCGACAGTGCGGTGACCGGGGAGCCGTGGGTGCCGCGGGCGCACGGGCGGGAGACCACCTTCCAGGAGGACCTCGAGGACTGGGACCGGATCGCCGAGGAGGTGCGGACCCTGACCCGGCAGGTGGTCGCCGACATCGACAAGGAGGGCCGGCCGGCGGCCCGGGTGGGGCTCAAGCTGCGCTACAAGCCGTTCTTCACGGTCAGCCGCAGCCTGACTCTGCAGGAGCCGAGCAACGACCCCGAGCTGCTGGCCGAGCAGGCGGTGAGCCTGCTGGAGCGAGTCGAGCAGGAGCGCCCGGTGCGGCTGCTCGGCGTCCGGTTGGAGATGGTGCCGCCCGAGGGCGGCTACTAGGCCGTCGGCGGCCAGAGGTGGGCCGGGTCAGCAGGTCGCCGGGATCTGCTCGCCCGCCTCGACCGCGAACGCCAGTGTGTTCGCCGGCGGGGGCAGCGGGCAGGTGGCGAACTCGGTGTAGGCGCACGGCATGTTGATCGCCCGGTTGAAGTCGATGGTCACGACCCCGTCCGGTGCCGGGGGCGCGACGTCGAGCTGACGGTTGGCCGGGTACGTCGTGACCCCCGACGTCGCGTCCCGGAACAGGATCCACAGGCTCCCGTCGTCCTCGCCCCACGCGACCAGCCGGTGCTCGGCGCCGTCGTGCTCGAAGACGACCTCTCCGACCGCGTCACCGTCCGGCTCGGACCAGCGCTCGAAGCGGCCCGTCAGGACCCAGGCGGGGTCGGGTGGATAGCAGCGGGTGCCGCGGTAGGCCCGCAAGTTCGGGGAGTCGGGATGGCGGGGACGCACGACCAGGCGGCCATCGCGCTCGGCCACCTGGGCGACGGCGTCGCCGAAGGTCAGCCGCAGCCCGACGGCGTCGAGGGACCTGAACGTGTGCACCCCGTAGGCCAGGGTGGCGCCGCCCTCGGCGCCGAGGGTCTCGCCCGGAGCGAGCGTGACGGTGGCGCGGAGCCCGTCGCCGGACCACGCCCCGGGGACGTCATCGAAGCGCTCCGGGTCGGGCGCCAGCCAGTGGATCGCGGTGATCGCCAGCCACCCGTGCGGGTCCCGAAGCCGCTCCTCCCGCGCGTCGTGCCAGGCCTGCCACTCGGGCACGAAGCCGAGGTCGCGGACCCAGCGGGCCTCGCCGTCCTCGACGACGTCGGTACGCCGCAGGCCGAGCCGCTCGGCGACGTGGCCGGAGGCGCCGTGGTCGGGGTGGATGTGGGCGATGAGCTGCCCGACGCCGGCAGTCACCAGCCAGCGCACCATCGCGGTCGCGGCTTCGGTGGCGAGGCCACGGCCCTGGTGCTCGGGTGCCAGCACCCACGCGATGGTCGCCTCGTCGTCGACGACCGTGGCCTGGACGTAGCCGATGGGCCCGTCGCCGAGGACGACCACCCAGTTCAGCCACTGCTCGGAGCCGTCGGCCGAGTGGCCCGCTGACTGGCGGGCATAGCGCTCGGACAGCTCGGACAGCGTGTGCGGCGAGCCGCCGGTGAACTCGTAGAGCGCGGGGTCGGCCAGGACGGCGACCATGGCGGCGGCGTGGTCGACGGTGAGAGGTTCCAGGAGCAGCCGCTCGGTGGAGAGCGGCTCGATGGTCATCCGAGCTCCGAGCGGAGCTCCCGCACCACCGAGTCGACCACCGCGACGAGGTCGCCGCCCGTCCGGGCGGCGACGGCCCGCTGTCGCTGGTACGACGCCCCGCGGGCCGGGATGTCGAGGACCGACGCGAGCTCGGCCGCGCAGCCGAGCCGCTCCGCCACCGGCTCCAGCCGGGTGACCAGCTCGGCCAGGTCGTCGGTGATCAGCCGCTCGTTGGAGTCGGCGTCCAGGATGACGATCGCGTCGAGGCCGTAGCGGGCCGCGCGCCACTTGTTCTCCTGGTGGTGCCACGGCGGCAGCACCGGCAGGGTCTCCCCGGCGGCCTGCCGGCCGTCGAGGTCGACGACCAGGCAGTGCATCAGCGCGACCAGCGCCGCGAGGTCGGCGAACGTGGAGACGCCGTCGCAGATCCGGTTCTCCAGGGTGCCGAGGTGTGGTGCCGGCCGGACGTCCCAGCGCACCTCGGTCAGCTCCTCGATGACCCCGGTGACGACCTGGTCGCCGACGAACGCCTCGAACTCCTCCCAGGTCGCGAACTGGAACGGCAGCCCGGCCGTCGGCAGCTGCTGGAACATCAGGGCGCGGTTGGAGGCGTACCCGGTGTCGACCCCCGCCCAGATCGGCGAGGAGGCAGACAGCGCCTGCAGGTGCGGGAAGTGGTTCAGCAGCGACGACAGCACCGGCATCACTCGCGACCGCTCCGGCATCCCGACGTGCACGTGCACGCCCCAGATCAGCATCTGCCGGCCCCACCACTGGGTCCGGTTGATCAGCTCCTCGTAGCGGTGCCCCTCGGTCAGCTGCTGCACCGTCCACGACGCGAACGGGTGGGTGCCCGCACCGAACAGGTCGAGCCCGAGCTCGTCCCCGGCCGGGACGACGACCTCGAGGGTCCGGCGCAGGTCGGCCATCGCCTCGCCGACATCTCTGCAGACACCTGTGACGATCTCGACGGTGTTCTTGAGCAGCTCCTTGTGCAGCCGGCCGGGGTCGGGGAGCCGGGCCTTGGCGCGGGCGAAGAGGTGGGCGGCGTCGTTGCGGAGGTCGCGGGTACGCCGGTCGACCAGCGCGAGCTCCCACTCCACGCCGAGCGTCGGCTCGGCCGAGGCGTGGAAGTCGATCCGCACCAGGTCAGGCTGTCACAAGCTCACGTGGTCACGGCACGGAGCACGTCGAACCACGGAGTGGCCGACCCGTCGAACGGCGGGAGCTTGCCCTGCACCGCGATGAGCACCACGTCCCGGGTCGCCGTGGCCAGGTCGACCACGTCCGCGGGGTAGGCGTACTCGACCCGGTGCTCGTCGAACTCGTCCTGGTCGTCGACGAAGACCACGCGGTCCAGCCCCTCGACGACGTCGAGGTCGAGATCGACCGCGCGGATGGTTCGGCCGTCCCACTTGGGGAGGGTGGTCATGTCCACGTAGGTCCAGACGATCCCGCCCGGCCCGTGGAACGTGGCCAGCCAGGCCCGGCCGATGGCGGTCCCGGCGGCGGGGACCAGGCCCACCTGCTCGTTGGTGGTGGTGATCGACACCCCGGGCCGGGCCATGACGGTGCCGGGCCGGAAGCCGATCCAGTCCCCCGCTGCGTCGGCGCCGAGGTAGACCGCGTCCATCTCCCAGTGCGGCAGGTCGCCCCACTTGGTCAGCTCGAGGCGTACGGCGTCACCGCGGGAGAGGGCCACGCCCCGGTTCTACCCCACGAGACCGGATCAGACGACTGTGGTCTTGTCGGGCAGCACTCGCTTCGACGTCCTGGCGACGACGTCCTGGTAGCGCGACCCGAGCAGCTTGGCGAGGTGGTGCACGGCGTGCGCGTCGAGGCCGACGAGGACCCGGGCGCGGTTCTTGAGGATGCCGT
>JAWWPK010000086.1:0-12716 GCA_033854925.1 Nocardioidaceae bacterium
CCCGCACGCCGCGGCCGTGGCCGTGGCCGAAGCCCCGGGCAAGGCCTACAACCCGCTCCTCGTCTACGGCGAGTCCGGCCTGGGCAAGACCCACCTGCTGCACGCGATCGGGCACTACGTCCGCAGCCTCTACACCGGCGCAAAGGTGCGCTACGTGTCGAGCGAGGAGTTCACCAACGAGTTCATCAACGCCATCCGCGATGACAAGCAGGACGGCTTCAAGCGGCGCTACCGCGACGTCGACGTACTCCTCATCGACGACATCCAGTTCCTGGAGGGCAAGACCCAGACCCAGGAGGAGTTCTTCCACACCTTCAACACCCTCCACAACGCCAACAAGCAGATCGTGCTGACCTCCGACCGCGCGCCCAAGCGGCTCGAGGCGCTGGAGGACCGGCTCCGCAACCGGTTCGAGTGGGGGCTGATCACCGACGTCCAGCCGCCGGACCTCGAGACGCGCATCGCGATCCTCCGCAAGAAGGCCGCCATGGACCGGCTCACCGCACCTCCCGACGTCCTGGAGTTCATCGCATCGAAGATCCAGACCAACATCCGGGAGCTCGAAGGAGCACTGATCCGGGTCACGGCCTTCGCCAACCTCAACCGGCAGGAGGTCGACATGACGCTCGCCGAGATCGTGCTCAAGGACCTCATCCCCGAGGGTGGCGAACCCGAGATCACCGCCGGCCTGATCATCGCCCAGACCGCGGCCTACTTCGGCGTCTCGATCGAGGAGCTGACCGGCCCCAGCCGTGGCCGGCACCTCGTGATGGCCCGCCAGATCGCCATGTACCTCTGCCGCGAGCTCACCGGCCTGTCGCTGCCCAAGATCGGCGCGCAGTTCGGCAACCGTGACCACACGACGGTGATGTATGCCGACCGCAAGATCAACCAGCTGCTCGCCGAGCGCCGCGCCGTCTTCAACCAGGTGAGCGAGCTGACCAGCCGGGTCAAGGCCGCCGCCCGCCAGACCTGAGCGGCCCGGACGCCCAGCGATGAGCCTGTGGACAACACCCGCCCCGAGGTGCGAACTACACGGGGAGGATCTGCGGACCCGCCGCACCGCCAGCTGCGCGCACGGGTCGGAGTCCACAGGAACCGGCCGTCGCGGGAGTCGCCGTGCACAACCGCTGTGCACACCGATTGCGGAGGCCGACCTGCACGGACACCGTCTGTCCACAGATCCCACAGTGCCTACTACCACTACCTACCTCTACACGGGGAGATCATCGGTGGAACTTCGCCAGGTACGCGCTCTGTGGAACAAACCCGGACATGGCAGGATTCAGGACACCCCTCGCCACCGCCACCTGGTCCACCTGATCACCGAAAACGCGAAGGACCCCCAATCGTGAAGTTCCGCGTCGACCGCGACGTGCTCGCGGATGCCGTTGCCTGGGCAGCGCGCAGCCTGCCGGTCCGTCCGAGCGTTCCCGTCCTGGCCGGGCTGCTGGTCGAGGCGAGCCACGAGGGGCTGGTGCTCTCGAGCTTCGACTACGAGACCTCCGCGCGGGCCACGCTCCAGGCCGAGGTCGCCGACGAGGGCCGGGCCCTGGTCAGTGGCCGGCTGCTCGCCGACATCTGCCGAAGCCTTCCGGCCAAGCCGGTGGAGATGGTGATCGACGGCACCCGGGTCTCGCTCACGTGCGGTTCCGCCAGGTTCAGCCTGCAGACGATGCCGGTCGAGGACTACCCGACGCTGCCGGACATGCCGGCCGCGACCGGCACGGTGCCGAGCGAGGCGTTCGCCCACGCGGTCAGCCAGGCAGTCACCGCAGCCGGTCGCGACGACATGCTCCCGGTCCTGACCGGGGTCCGCATCGAGATCGACGGCTCGACGATCTCGCTGCTGGCCACCGACCGGTTCCGGCTCTCGCACCGCGAGCTCAGCTGGAATCCGCGCACCCCTGACGACACGCTCGCCGCCCTGGTGCCGGCCAAGGTCCTCGGTGACACCGCCAAGTCGCTCACCAGCGGCACCGAGGTCACCATCGCGCTGGCCACCTCCGGATCCGGCGAGGGCATCATCGGTTTCGAGGGCGCGGCCGCCGGCGGCACCCGCCGTACGACCACCCGGCTGCTCGACGGAGAGTTCCCCAAGGTCCGCAGCCTGTTCCCCAGCGAGCACCTCACCATCGCCAAGGTCGACAAGCAGGCGCTCATCGAGTCGGTGCGCCGGGTCTCGCTCGTCGCAGAGCGCAACACCGCCGTCCAGCTCGCCTTCAGCGAAGGCGTGCTCACCCTCGATGCCGGCTCCGGTGACGAGGCCCAGGCCTCGGAGTCGATCGAGGCGCACATCGAGGGCGAGGCCATCACGACCGGCTTCAACCCGCAGTTCCTCCTCGACGGCCTCACCGTCATCGACGAGGACATCGTGGAGCTCGCCTTCACCCAGTCCTCCAAGCCGGTGGTCATCAGCGGCTCCGGCTCCGGCGACGCTGCCGACAAGGGGGACGACTCGTCCTTCCGCTACCTGCTCATGCCGCGCCGCCTGCTGTCCTGAGAGGGAGTTCGCCAATGCACATCGGTCTCGTGGGACTGGGCAAGATGGGCGGCAACATGCGCACCCGGCTGCGCAACGCCGGCCACACCGTCGTGGGCTACGACCGCAACCCCGACCTCGCCGACGTCGGCAGCCTGGCCGACATGGTCGCCGCGCTGCCCGGCCCGGACGGCGGGGCCAAGGTCGTGTGGGTGATGGTCCCCGCGGGCGACCCGACCCGCGACACGGTCAAGGAGCTGGGCGGGCTGCTCAGCGAGGGCGACCTCGTCGTCGACGGCGGCAACTCCAAGTACACCGACGACCAGGCCAACGCCGCCATGCTCGGTGAGAAGGGCATCGGCTTCGTCGACTGCGGTGTCTCCGGCGGGGTCTGGGGCCTCGAGAACGGCTACGCGCTGATGTGCGGGGGCTCCGACGACGACGTCGCCAAGGTGCAGCCGGCCTTCGACGCGCTCCGGCCCGACGGTGACCACGGCTTCGTGCACGCCGGCCAGAAGCCCGGCGCCGGCCACTTCGCCAAGATGGTTCACAACGGCATCGAGTACGCCATGATGCAGGCCTACGCCGAGGGCTGGGAGCTGCTCGAGAAGGTCGACCTGGTCGACAACGTCACCGAGGTCTTCGACTCCTGGCGGGCCGGCACCGTGATCCGCTCGTGGCTGCTCGACCTGCTCGTCGCCGCGCTCGAGGAGGACACCCACCTCGACAAGATCGCCGGCTACGCCGACGACTCCGGCGAGGGCCGGTGGACGGTCGAGGCCGCGATCGACAACGCCGTACCCATGCACGTCATCGCCGCCTCGCTGTTCGCGCGGTTCACCTCCCGACAGGACGACAGCCCGGCCATGAAGGCGATCGCCGCCATGCGCAACCAGTTCGGCGGCCACGCCACGAAGACCGAACCCCCCGCGGGTGGCGACGTGGGTCCCGACAGTCCTGCGTGATCTGCGTATGCACCCATGTACGTCGCCCACCTGAGCCTGCACGACTTCCGGTCCTACGCCACCGTCGAGGTCGCACTCGAGCCGGGCGTGACGTCGTTCCTCGGGCGCAACGGCCAGGGCAAGACCAACCTGGTCGAGGCCATCGACTACCTCTCCCGCCTCACCTCGCACCGCGTCGCGACCGACGCTCCCCTGGTGCGCAGCGGCGCGCAGCAGGCGGTGGTGCGGGCCTCGGTGGTCAAGGAGGGGCGCACCGCAGTCCTGGAGATCGAGCTCAACCCCGGTCGCACCAACCGGGCGCGGGTGAACAAGTCGCCGTTGCCCCGCACCCGTGACCTGATCGGCCTGGTCCGCACGGTCCTCTTCTCTCCCGAGGACCTGACCCTGGTCAAGGGCGACCCCTCCGACCGGCGCCGGTTCCTCGACGACCTGCTGGTGCTCCGCACCCCCCGCCTGGCGGGCACCCGCTCCGACTACGACCGGGTGCTCAAGCAGCGCAACTCGCTGCTCAAGACCGCCGGCCTGGCGCGCGGCTCGGCGCGCGAGGCGGCCCTCGGGACCCTCGCGGTCTGGGACGAGCAGCTCGCCCGGCACGGCGCCGAGCTGCTCCAGGCTCGGCTCGCGCTGGTCGACGACCTGCGCCCCTACGTCGGCAAGGCCTACGAGACCGTGGCCCGCGGAGCCTCGCGCGACGATGCCGAGATCGAGTACAAGTCGTCGGTGCCGCTCGACGGTCCGCTCGACGCCTCGATCCTCGAGGAGCTGGGTCGGCGACAGAAGGACGAGCTCGACCGTGGCATCTCCCTGGTCGGCCCCCACCGCGACGAGCTGCTGCTCTGGCTCGGGCACGGCGGCGCACCTGTGGCCGCGTCGCGGCTTCCGGTCAAGGGGTACGCCTCACACGGCGAGTGCTGGTCGTTCGCGCTCGCACTCAAGCTCGCGTCGTACGACCTGCTGCGGTCGGACGGCGACGACCCGATCCTCATCCTCGACGACGTCTTCGCCGAGCTCGACAGCGAACGTCGCGCGCAGCTCGCCGACCTGGTCGCGGGCGCCGAGCAGGTCCTCGTGACCGCCGCGGTCCCGGAGGACGTCCCGGCCGCGCTGTCCGGGGTCCGGTACGTCGTGGCCGGCGGGGAGGTGACCCGCGATGGCTGACCCGTCCGGCGACGCGGACGAGCCGCGCAAGGACGACGGCCTCGACCTGGCCCGGCAGCTGACCCGGGCCACCGCGAAGTCGTCCCCGGCGGCCCGCAAGCGTCGCAAGAAGAGGGACGACCGGCCGCGTGACGCCCGGGTCTCCGGCGCCCATCCCGACGACCGCGACCCCCAGCCGCTCGGCGCGCAGGTCGAGCGCCTCGTCGCGGACCACGGCTGGGAGCTCGAGCTCCGGGTCCGCGGAGTCTTCGCCCGCTGGCCGGAGCTGGTCGGTGCCGACGTCGGCGGACACTGCACGCCGGAGTCCTTCGTCGACGGCCAGCTCGTCGTCCGGGCCGACTCGACGGCCTGGGCCACCCAGCTGAAGCTCCTCGCCCCGACGCTCCTACGCCGCCTCAACGAGGAGCTCGGCGACGGGACCGTGACGCTCATCGACGTGCTGGGGCCGCACCTCCCGAAGGGGCCGAAGGGCCGCCGGCGCACCCGCGACAGCCGGGGGCCGCGAGACACCTATGGATAGTCGCGCCCGCCGCCGGATCAGCCGATCTGAGGGCTGTTCGGACATATAGGGACATGTCCGACCCCCTGCGAGGGGCTTCCGGCGCCCTTCACGGGCGTCTGTGGGCCGATTCTCGCGAGACTTCATCCCCAGCCACGGGGCCAGGACGTGGAATGCGGGCCGCTAGCCGGTATTATGGACGACGGGTCGTCCTGCAGGGTTCGGACGGCCCGCTCCATGTCAACAGCCGGCCGACAGGCCAGCAAGAAGGGGTGGCCCCGTGTCCCAGCTCAACCCACCGGAGCCCCCCAACGGAGTCGAGTACGACGCCTCCGCGATCCAGGTCCTCGAGGGGCTCGAGGCGGTGCGCAAGCGGCCGGGCATGTACATCGGCTCGACCGGTGAGCGCGGCCTGCACCACCTGATCTGGGAGATCGTGGACAACGGGGTCGACGAGGCCCTGGCCGGCTACTGCGACCGGATCGTGCTGACCCTCACCGCGGACGGCGCGGTCCGGGTCGAGGACAACGGCCGCGGCATCCCCACCGACACCGCACCCGGCCAGGAGCTGCCCGCGGTCACGATCGCGCTCACCCAGCTGCACGCCGGCGGCAAGTTCGGCGGCGGGGGCTACAAGGTCTCCGGCGGCCTGCACGGCGTGGGCGTCTCGGTGGTCAACGCGCTCTCGACCCACCTGATCGCCGAGGTGAAGAACCGCGGTCACCTCTGGAAGCAGAGCTTCACCCACGGCGTACCTGACGGAGAGCTCATCGACGTCCGCGAGCTCGAGCCCGGCGAGGGCACCGGCACCACGATCACGTACTGGCCCTCTCCCGACACCTTCGAGACCACGACCCACTCGCTCGAGACCATCACCTCGCACATCCGCGAGTACGCCTTCCTCAACAAGGGCCTGGAGATCACGGTCCGCGACGAGCGGCCGGAGGCCGACGAGCTGGTCCTGGCCGTCCAGGACGAGACGATCGACAACGAGGTCGACCAGTCCGGGACCGACGCCATCAGGCCCGGTGAGCAGGGCGGCCTGGTGCAGGTGTTCAAGTACGACCGCGGCCTGGTCGACTACGTCGAGCACCTCAACCGCCGCAAGCAGCCGGCCAACCCCACGATCATCTCCTTCGAGGCCGAGACGCCCGACAGCGCGCCCCACCACATGAGCCTCGAGGTGGCGATGCAGTGGAACACCACCTTCAGCGAGTCGGTGCACACCTTCGCCAACACGATCAACACCCACGAGGGCGGCACCCACGAGGAGGGGTTCCGGGCCGCGCTGACCTCCCTGGTCAACAACTGGGGCTTCGAGTGGGGGCTGATGAAGAAGCCCGAGGACCGCGTCTCGGGTGACGACATCCGCGAGGGGCTCACCGCGATCATCTCCATCAAGCTCGCCGAGCCGCAGTTCGAAGGACAGACCAAGACCAAGCTCGGCAACACCGACGCCAAGGGTTTCGTCCAGCGCCTCGTCAACGACCAGCTCGGCGCCTGGTTCGAGCAGAACCCGGCCGAGGGCAAGGACATCGTCCGCAAGTCCCAGGCCGCCCAGCAGGCCCGGCTCGCGGCCCGCAAGGCGCGCGACCTGGCCCGTTCCCGGAAGGGACTGCTCGGCGGCGGCGGCCTCCCAGGCAAGCTGTCGGACTGCCAGTCGACCAACCCCGAGGAGTGCGAGGTCTTCATCGTCGAGGGCGACTCGGCCGGTGGCTCGGCGCGCCAGGGCCGGGACTCCCGGATCCAGGCGATCCTCCCGATCCGCGGCAAGATCCTCAACGTCGAGAAGGCCCGCATCGACAAGGTGCTGGCCAACACCGAGGTGCAGGCGATCATCTCCGCGCTCGGAACCGGCATCCACGAGGAGTTCGACCTCGACAAGCTGCGCTACCACAAGGTGGTGCTGATGGCCGACGCCGACGTCGACGGCCACCACATCAACACCCTCCTGCTCACCCTGCTGTTCCGCTTCATGCGGCCGCTGATCGAGCACGGCTTCGTCTACATGGCGCAGCCGCCGCTCTACCGGCTCCGCTGGAACAAGCCGGCCGAGCACGAGTTCGTGTTCTCCGACGCCGAGCGCGAGGCGATGCAGCGCGACGGCCTCGAGCAGGGCAAGAAGCTGCCCAAGGAGAACCCGGTCCAGCGCTACAAGGGCCTCGGCGAGATGAACGCCGACGAGCTGTGGGAGACCACGATGAACCCCGACCAGCGGCTGATGCTCCAGGTCACCCTCGACGACGCCGCGCACGCCGACGAGATCTTCTCGATCCTCATGGGCGAGGACGTCGAGCAGCGCCGCTCGTTCATCCAGCGCAACGCCAAGGACGTTCGATTCCTCGATATCTAGGGATCTAGAGCCAGCACTAGACACCGCTAGACGCACGAAGACACCCCGAGAGAGAAGCAACCGTGACCGAGACCCCCACGCCGGGCGGACGGATCGAGCCCATCGAGCTCCAGACCTCGATGCAGCGCGCATACATCGACTACGCCATGGCCGTCATCGTCGGGCGAGCGCTGCCCGACGTGCGCGACGGCCTCAAGCCGGTGCACCGTCGGGTCCTCTACGCGATGTTCGACGGCGGCTACCGGCCCGACCGGGGCTTCTCCAAGTGCAGCCGCGTCGTCGGCGACGTGATGGGCCAGTACCACCCGCACGGCGACACCGCGATCTACGACACCCTGGTCCGGCTCGCGCAGCCGTGGGTGATGCGGGCGCCGCTGATCCACGGGCAGGGCAACTTCGGCTCGCCGGGCAACGACGCCGCCGCGGCCATGCGCTACACCGAGTGCCGGATGGCGCCGCTCGCGCTGGAGATGGTGCGCGACATCGGCGAGGACACCGTCGACTTCCAGCCCAACTACGACGGCCGCTCCCAGGAGCCGACCGTCCTGCCCGCGCGCTACCCCAACCTGCTGGTCAACGGCTCGGCCGGCATCGCGGTCGGCATGGCCACCAGCATCCCGCCGCACAACCTGCGCGAGGTGGCCGACGGAGCCCTCTGGGCGCTCGAGCATCCCGACGCCACTCGCGAGGAGCTCCAGGACGCGCTGGTCGAGCGGGTCAAGGGCCCCGACTTCCCCAACGGCGCGCTGATCGTCGGGCACGACGGCATCGAGCAGGCCTACCGCACCGGCCGCGGCTCGATCACCCAGCGCGCGGTCATCGAGATCGACGAGGACGCCAAGGGCCGCACCTGCCTGTCGATCACCGAGCTCCCCTACATGGTCAACCCGGACAACCTGGCCCTGAAGATCGCCGAGCTCGCCGACTCCGGCAAGGTCCAGGGCATCGCGGACGTGCGCGACGACTCGTCGGGCCGGACCGGCCAGCGCCTGGTCGTCGTCCTCAAGCGGGACGCCGTGGCCCGCGTGGTCCTCAACAACCTGCTCAAGCACACCGAGCTGCAGACCAACTTCAGCGCCAACATGCTGGCCCTGGTCGACGGGGTGCCGCGCACGCTCAGCATCGACCAGTTCATCAGCAACTGGGTCGACCACCAGATCGACGTCATCCAGCGCCGCACCCGCTACCGGCTGCGCAAGGCCGAGGAGGACGCGCACATCCTGCGCGGCCTGGTGAAGGCGCTGGACGCGCTCGACGAGGTGATCGCGCTGATCCGTCGGTCCCCCGACGTCGCCGACGCCCGCGAGGGGCTGATGGAGCTGCTCGACATCGACGAGCTGCAGGCGACCGCGATCCTCGACATGCAGCTGCGCCGGCTCGCGGCTCTGCAGCGGCAGAAGACCATCGACGACCTGGCGGCGATCGAGGTGCTGATCGCCGACCTCGAGGACATCCTCGCCAGCCCGGCCCGCCAGCGGACCATCGTGTCCGAGGAGCTCGCCGAGATCGTCGACAAGTACGGCGACGAACGCCGTACCCAGATCATCGCGGCCGATGGCGACCTGTCGATGGAGGACCTGATCCCCGACGAGGAGCTCGTCGTCTCCATCACGCGTGGTGGCTACGCCAAGCGGACCCGCGCCGACCAGTACCGCACCCAGCGGCGCGGCGGGAAGGGCGTGCGGGGCGCCACCCTGCGCGGCGACGACGTCGTACAGCACTTCATCGCGACGTCCAACCACCACTGGCTGCTCTTCTTCACGACCGCCGGCCGCGTCTACCGCACCAAGGCCTACAACCTGCCCGAGGCCCAGCGCGACGCGAAGGGCGGCCACGTCGCCGGGCTGCTGTCCTTCCAGCCGGACGAGAACATCGCCCAGGTGCTCGCGATCCGCGACTACGAGCAGGCCCCCTATCTCGTCCTCGCCACCCGCAACGGGCTGGTGAAGAAGACCCGGCTCGGGGACTACAACAGCCCGCGCCAGGCCGGTGTGATCGCCATCAACTTCCGGGAGGACGACGACGAGCTGATCGGCGCCGAGCTGGTCTTCCCCGACGACGAGATCCTGCTGGTGTCCCGCAAGGGTCAGGCGGTGCGGTTCCGCGCCGACGACAGCCAGCTGCGGCCGATGGGCCGGGCCACCTCGGGCGTGACCGGCATGAAGTACGCCGCCGGCGACTCGGTGCTCTCCATGTCGGTGATCCGCGCCGCGCAGGTCGCGACGGAGGACTCCGACGAGAACGTCCAGTACGTCTTCACGATGACCGACGGCGGGTTCGCCAAGCGGACCCGCACCAACGCCTACCGGCTGACCAACCGCGGCGCCAAGGGCGTCAAGGCGATGTCGCTGGCCAATGAGGAGCGCGGCGTCCTCGTGGGTGCGTTCATCGTCGAGGACGGCGACGAGGTCATGTCCATCACCCAGGGCGGCCAGGTGGTCCGCAGCCGGATCGACGAGAACTTCCGGGTGCTGGGCCGCTCGACGATGGGCGTGAAGTTCGTGACCCCCAAGGACGGCGACGCGGTCGCGGTCGTCGCGCGCTCGGTCGAGGCGAAGGTCGAGGAGGAGCTCGAGGCCGAGGCGGCCGAGGCTCCGGCCACCGAGGAGGCACCCGAGGACGCCTTGAAGGGCCACGAGCCGGGTACTGAATCGGAGAATGCCGAGCCGGATGCAACAATCGACGGTGACGACGCGTCCGAGTGACGGGCCCACCAGTCGTACACAGCCCAGTCGAGTGCAGCCCAGTCCAGTGCAGGGGGAGTGACAGTCACCATGCCTGACCGCCCGAGCGACACCGGTCGAGAAGACACGGTGGCGCTGCCCCTGCCCCCGAAGCGGCCGGCACCCGGCAGCAACGGCAGCACGGGCAGTGACGGTTCCTCCGGCTCCAGCGGGTCGAACGGCAATGGCCGCGTGCTGCCCCCGATGCCCGCCGACGCGGCAGGTGAGACGTCCAGCGCGACGCCTCCGAAGCCGCCGCCGGCCCGGCCCGCCGCCAAGAAGTCCGCCAGGCCGCCCGCCAAGCCGCGGCCCGCCGCTCCGCCGGCACAGGCGCGCCAGGCCCCGGCCAAGGCAGCGCCGGCCCGGCCCGCGCCGGCCACCCCACCCCCGACGACGGCCCGTCAGCCGAGCCCGGCGACCCAGGCCACCGCCCGCACGACCGAGACGGGCCGCCCGGCCGGGGCCCCGCCGCCTGTCGTCGCGCCGTTGCCTGCGGCCCAGCCGATCGCGAAGGCCAAGCCGGTGAAGGTCAAGCCGGCCAAGGAGCCCCGTCCGCCGAAGCCGACCCGTGAGGAGAAGCGCGCCGAGAAGGTCGCCGCTGCCCCCAAGCCCGGCCGCCGGGCGCGGCTCCGGATGACCCGCATCGACCCGTGGTCGGTGATGAAGACGTCGTTCCTCCTCTCGATCGCGCTCGGCATCGTCATCGTGGTGTCGGTGCTCATGGTCTGGTCGGTGCTGAGTGCCGCCGACGTGTGGTCCTCGATCAACCAGACCGTCCAGGACGTCGTGGGCGGCCAGGACGCCTCGAACTTCGACATCGAGGACTACCTCGGCACCCGCCGGGTCGTCGGTTTCACGATGATCGTGGCCGCGGTCGACGTGGTCCTGGTGACCGCGATCTGCACCCTCGGCGCGTTCCTCTACAACATGTCCGCCTCGCTGCTCGGCGGCATCGAGGTCACCCTCGCCGAGGACCACTGAGCCTCCGACTTAACGTCATACGCACGGAGCACCCGGTTGCTCTGTCCGTATGACGTCCCGGTGCTCCCAACGGCCGCCCGGGCGATTTCTTCGGGTCGCAACTGCTCCGGTAAGGTCTCTCCCCGGTCCGCTGCGCGGTTCCCGCCGGCGTACTCCCGGGCCTATAGCTCAGACGGTTAGAGCGCTTCCCTGATAAGGAAGAGGTCGGAGGTTCAAGTCCTCCTAGGCCCACGCGCGACATGCACCGCGGCGACAGCCCAGAGGCTGTCGCCGCGGTGCTGTCACGCGTGGGCAACGCCGACCCGGCGGTACTGCTGCCCCACGCGCCGAAGGCGCCCCCTCGGCAGTAGCGCCGTGTCGGCGCACCCGAAGCGCAACCGCAACGGCCAAACCAGGCGCAAGTAGAGCTACGGAACCGAGCCCGCGTCCAAGACCTGCCCACCACGGGAACCCGTCGCCACCTCGGCCCAAGCGCCATGCCTCCGCAGCCGCTCGGCCACCGCGAAGTAGAGGCAGAAGCCGAACGCGCAGCTGGTGAACAGGCTGCTGACGAAGAACAGCCACGGCTTCGGGATGCCGCGCCGGCGGCCGTCGACGATCGTGACGAGTGGCAGGAGCACGACGTTGACGAAGATGTAGTCCTGGCTGGCCGAGGACGCGGCGGGGTTGGCGAAGAGGTGGGCGATGAAGTCCTGCCAGCTGCCGTCGCCGACGAGGGGGTTGCCGCCCGGGACGGCGTACTCGTGCACGAACTGGACGTTGAACACGTAGCCGAGCACCCAGCTGGCGAGGCCGACGACCAGGTACGCCGCCTCCAGGGCGGAGAGGGCCGGCCCCTCCGACGGCCGCTTGCGGACCAGCGGGTTCAGGCGGACCACCCAGGCGATGACGGCGATGCCGAGGGCGGCGTGGACGACGATCCAGACCATGGTCCGGGAGTCTGGGGCGCTGCAACCCCGGGTGTCGAGGGTTCTGCCCACGCCGCCCACGCTTGCTACTGTCTCCGCCGTGAAGAAGCTCCTGTTCATTGCCCTCGCAGCCGCCGGCGTGGCCTACGCCAAGAAGAAGATGGATGAGGGCAAGGCCGAGCAGGCCCTCTGGGCCGAGGCAACGGACGCGGTCAAGCGCAGCTAGCTTCCTCCCCCGAGAGGGGCCTTGGCGCAACTGGTAGCGCACCTGCTTTGCAAGCAGGGGGTTAGGGGTTCGAGTCCCCTAGGCTCCACCACGAGAAACTGCAGGTCAGCCTGCGGTTTTCCCTCTTCTTAAGATTTGGCGCTCAGTTGGTCTGGCCCTCCTTTGGGGGACTGGTGGGGGAAGAGACCTAACGGCCACGACTGATAGGCGGGCGCGCGGAAGTCGCTACTCCCCGAATCCGCCTGCCTCTGTCGGATCAATGTGCTTGTATCCGAGCGTGGTCGAGGACCTTTGCATCCATGACATGCCAATCGCATGGTGCGCAACCTGTCGACCCGAAGTCGGACAACCGCAGCAAGCAGATTTCATCGCCCCCACCAGCGCCGCGAATGAACAAGTCAGTGGCGTCTGGCGTGAGTAC
>JAWWPK010000087.1:0-7264 GCA_033854925.1 Nocardioidaceae bacterium
GGTCCGGATCGGCGCGCACGACACCAGGACCGCCGGCGAGGTCGCCGACTGGACGCTGCCACTGGCCGGACGAGTCGCCCTGGTCACGGGCGCCAGCCGCGGGATCGGCGAGCAGATCGCCCGGGTGCTGCACCGCGACGGCGCTACCGTGGTCGGTGTCGACGTACCCCAGCTCGCCGACGACCTGCAGACCCTGATGAAGGAGCTCGGCGGCGACTGGCTGGCCCTCGACATCACCGGCAAGGACGCGCCGCAGCGCATCGCGCACCACCTCAAGGAGAAGCACGGCGGCGTCGACGTGGTCGTGCACAACGCCGGCATCACCCGCGACAAGAAGCTCGCCAACATGGCCGAGGACAAGTGGGACGCGGTCATCGCCGTCAACCTCACCGCACCCGAGAGGATCACCCGCGAGCTGCTCGACCAGAAGGTGATCAACGCGAACGGCTCGGTGGTGGGCGTGGCCTCGATCGCGGGCATCGCCGGCAATGTCGGCCAGACCAACTACGCCGCCTCCAAGGCCGGCGTCATCGGCCTGGTCGACTCGCTCGCCGACGAGCTGAAGGACGGCATCACCATCAACGCCGTCGCGCCGGGCTTCATCGTCACCCAGATGACGGCAGCGGTGCCGTTCGCGACCCGCGAGGTCGGTCAGCGGCTCAACGCGATGGCCCAGGGCGGGCTGCCGGTCGACGTGGCGGAAACGATCGCCTGGTATGCCTCCCCCGGCTCGTCCGCGGTCAACGGCAACGTGGTCCGCGTCTGCGGCCAGATGATGCTCGGAGCATGAGCGCTCTCACGATGGTCCGTGCGGCCCTGCCGTCCATCCCGGTCGTCAACCAGCTGCCCGGCATCCGCAAGACCGGCGGCGAGTTCACCGGGCTGAGCAAGACCGGCCCGGAGCGGACGATCGAGCGTGGCCACGTCGACGCGTTCGCCCGGGTGTGCGGCTTCCCGACCAAGGACACCGTGCCGCTGCCGTACCCACATCTGCTCGCGTTTCCGCTGCAGATGGCGATCATGAGCGACCCGGCGTTCCCGGCTCCCGCGATCGGCACCGTGCACCTGGAGAACTCCGTCACCGCCCACCGCTCCATCGCGATCGGCGAGACCCTCGGCGTCACCTCCAGCGTCGGCCCGGCCAGGCCGCACCCGAAGGGCACGGTCTACGAGTTCCTCACCGTGGTCACCGCCGACGGCGAGAACGTCTGGGAGGAGACCTCGACGTACCTCCGCCGCGGCAAGGGCGACGAGAGCGCCTCATCGGGCGCCGTGTTCCCGGACGCCGAGCCCAGCGGGATCGTGTGGAAGCTCCCGGGCGACCTGGGCCGCCAGTACGCCGCGGTGTCGGGCGACCACAACCCGATCCACCTCTACCCGATCACCGCCAAGGCGCTCGGCTTCCCGCGCCAGATCGCGCACGGCATGTGGACCATGGCCCGCTGCGTCGCGGCGCTCGAGAACCGGCTCCCCGACGCGGTCCGCGTCGACGTCGCGTTCAAGAGGCCGGTGCTGCTGCCGGGCTCGGTGGCGTTCGGCTCGACGCCGGTCGACGGCGGCTACGCGTTCTCGTTGACCAGCCCCAAGGACGGCACCCCGCACCTGGCCGGGCGCACCACCGCGCTCTGACCAGCTAATTCTTGCCCGGGTGGAGAACGTCCCCCTGCGACACTCGCCCGGTGGTCCTCGCCGTCTCGAACGTCACCGTCGACCCCGTGCTGTCCTTCGTGTCCACCGGGGCTGCGGACCTGAGGCTGCATGTGCTGCTCTTCTCGGGTGTCTGCGGGATCGAGAAGCAACGCCACGGCCGCTCGTCAATTAGCAACACTGGGGTGCGGCTCGGGTTCTACGTCCCGGGCGCCGGACCGCTGCGCCCCAGCTACCTGTTGTCCGCGTGGGCCGAGGTCACCTTGGCCTGGACTCGCATCGCAAGTGGCACCGCCGCCCAGTCCGGTCCGTACGGCGTGGACGAGGTGACCACGGAGCTGGTGGACGACGGCAAGGGCAGCGGCAGCATGTGGCCGTACGTCTGGATGAGAGCGTGGGGTGGCCAGCCGATGCTCCTCCGCTACCGGCTCACGGTCACCCAGCCACTGGACCGCTAGGCAGCCACCGCAACCGGCTGCGCCCCTCTCAACCGCGCCAGCGCCCAAGTTACGAGTGCGACGAAGGCGAGCCCGGTGACCAGGCAGGTCACGGGCAGTCCCGCACCGCCGACCAGAGCTCCGAACCCGACCATGGCGGCCGGCATCAGCACGTCGTCACCCAGCGAGGTGACGGCACCCATACGGCCCAGGTACGCCGGGTCGACGAGCTGCTGGAAGGCGCCGGACAGCTGGGCCGAGGCGAGCCCGGCCGTGATGCCGATGACCGTGGTCGCCACCAGGAGAACTGGCAGGTTCGCCACCCCGATCACCGCGATCGCAGCCGCCTGGCCGACCAGCATCAGCAGCCCGGTGCGGGCCGGCTGGGAAGAGCGGAACCGGATCGCGAAGAGCGCACCGACCGCCGCGCCCACGCCGACCAACGCGTCCGCGACGCCCACCGTCGCCGCGCCCCAGCCGGAGCGGTGCACGTGCAGGGTGACGCCCACCGCCAGCGCCGGGCCCACGAACAGGTTCAGCCCGGAGAGCGACACCACGAGGGCCCGGACGTACGGCGTCTCCCTCAGGTAGCCCGCCGCCGCTGCCAGGTCCCGGCGCACCGAGCCGGTGGAGCTCAGGGTGCGCGGGTAGCGCGGCTTCAGCACCAGGGCCACGAACGCCGCCACGACCGCGAACGTCACGGCGTCGACCAGCATGACCAGCCGGAGCCCGCCGATCGCGACCAGGACACCGCCGAGCGGGGCACCGCCGAAGCGGGCCAGCCGGCCGGCCACCTGCATCAGCCCTGAGGCCGCCGGGAGGTCGTCGGGGCGCACCAGCGTGCGCGGCAGCGTCATGGCCGCCGGGTTGTGGATCGCGTCGAGGACGCCGAACGTGATCGCGACGGCCAGCAGCAGCGGCACGCTGATCCCGACGGCGGTGGCGAGCGACGCACCGGCGACCAGCACGGCGATCCGGCCCGCGTTGGCGAGCACCACGACCCGGCGGGCGTCGAGGCGATCGGCCAACGCGCCGCCGTAGAGCGCGGTGACCGCGCGCGGGATGGTGCCGGCGCCGAGCACCAGCCCCGCCGCCGCCGGGCCGGTGATCGTGGCCGCGGTCCAGGCGAAGGCCACGAACCAGGCGGCGTCGCCGGCCAGCGAGACTCCGGAGACCACCGACCAGGCCTGGACGAGCCGGTCGCGGCGGAAGGCAGGTGCCTCGGTCACGGCTTGCTGGGGACGCCGTGGGCGAAGACGAAGCAGCTCTCCCGCCCGGGTGCCGGCTCACGATGCGACCGGTGGAACTCGACCACCAGGGCGTTGATCGCCTCGCCGAGCTCGTCGAGCTCCTCGGGGGTTGCCCAGACCCAGGACTCGGTCGAGAACGCGGCCTGGGTCCAGTCCTCGTCGTAGACGTCCGAGCCGTCGCGCGCGGCCATCCAGCCGTGGACCCGCCGGGCGTGGTGCTCGAGGTTCTCGTGCTCCGCGGCGACCGCCACGGCCTCGCCGATCGGGTCACCGCGTACGTCGGCCAGCGACCAGCTCAGCGACAGGGGGACGTGCCGCCACCAGCGCTCGCGCCGGTCCTTGGCCAGCTCCGGTGCCTCCTCGACCAGCCCGGCCCGGGCCAGCATCTTGAGGTGGTGGCTGACGTTGCCGACCAGCTGCCCGGTGCGCTCGGCCAGCTGGCTGGCGGTGGCCGGGCCGTCGACGCCCAGCACCTCGAGCAGCCGACGGCGCACCGGGTGGCCCCCCGCCGCGACCTGCTCGATCGACGCCCGGACCCGGGGACCCTGTTCCATATCGGCACCATAGTTCAACAAGAACTCTTGTGCAATGGCTCTTGTGGGATAGGGTGGCCGCTCAGCGGGCTTGACCAGGGCTGACCGCAGGCCTTGAGTTTGAATTTCAAACTCACCCGTGCGAACCTGCCCTCATGTTTCCGACGCTGGCCGAGCTGCCGGGACGCCCGTGTCCGATCGCGGCTGCGCTCGAGGTGGTCGGTGAACGGTGGGCGCTGCTGGTGGTCCGCGAGATCGTGCTGGGCAGCAGGCGGTTCACCGACATCGTCCGCGGCACCGGTGCCCCCCGCGACCGGATCGCCGCCCGGCTGAAGGTGCTCGAGCAGGCGGGAGTGATCGAGCGTCGCGCCTACCAGGACAACCCGGCCCGCCTCGAGTACGCCCTCACCGACTCGGGTGTCGCGCTGGTGCCGGTGCTGGACGCGCTCCTGGCCTGGGGAGCCGCGCACGCCGTCGCAGCGGACGACCCCGACCGGATGCGCCGCTACCCCACCCAGAGCGAGAGATTGGCGAAGGCCCGATGACCACGACGAAGCCGAGCGAAGCACCCACGAGCTGGGGAGAGCCGCGGACCAAGACGGTGACCTGGTACGACCCGATGGTCGGCGCGACCGAGGCCCTGCGGATGGCGGGGATCGACTACCTCACCGCCATCCGGGACGGCCGGCTGCCACCGGCGCCGATCGCGGGGCTGATGGACTTCGGCGTCAGCGAGGTGTCGCCGGGCCGGGTCTCGTTCACCTGTCGCCCCGACGAGTCCGCCTACAACCCGATCGGGGTGGTCCACGGTGGCCTGGTCTGCACCCTGCTCGACTCGGTCACCGCGTGCGCCGTGCACAGCACCCTCCCGCTGGGCAAGGCCTACACGTCGATCGAGATCAAGGTGAGCTACCTCAAGGCGGTGACAGCGGGCAGCGGGCTGCTCACGGCGACCGGCACCGTGGTCAAGAGCGGTTCCCGGGTCGGCTTCAGCGAGGGCGTGGTCGTCGACGAGTCCGGCACACCGGTGGCGACCGCCACCAGCACCTGCGTGGTCTTCGACCTCCAGAACTCGCAGGCCTAGTGCCCCGCTAGCGGGAGGCGGGCCGGCCGAACTGGAGCTTCTTGACCCGGCCGATCGCGCCCGTGGGCGCGACGCCGCCACGCTTGAGGAACGTCGCGGTGGCGGGGCTCCAGACACCGAGGTCGGTGATCCCGTTGCCGTCCCAGTCGCCGGTGACCGGCACGTCACCGGGGGTGCCGTAGGCGATCACCGTCGTGAACAGCGCGCCCATCGGGTCCGTCTGCAGCAGCGTGAAGGTGGCGGTGGCCTGGTCGTAGACGCCGAGGTCGGTGACCCCGTTGCCGTCCCAGTCGCCGGTGACCGGCAGGTCGTTGGCGTCACCCAGGGCGACCTTCTGGACCGATCCGTCGGGCATCCGGAGCAGGAACTTGCCGCTGGCCGGGCGGCGGACGCCGATCTCCCAGGTGCCGACGCCGTCCCAGTTCCCGGCGATCGGCAGGTCACCGCTCTTGCCGAACTTCACCGTGGTCTTGGCGCGCTTGACCTGCATCGTGAAGACGCGGCTGTTGGGCTCGCGGACGCCCGGGTTGACCCGGCCGTCGCCGTCCCAGTCGCCCAGCACCGGCTGGTCGGAGCCCACGCCGAGCTTGATCACGCGCTCCTTCGCACCGGTGCGGGTCACGTGGAACGCAGCCGGGGCGGACTTGCGGTAGACCATGACCTCGGCCGCCCTGGCGCCGTACATGTCGCCGGCCAGCGGGATGTCGGTGACCGCGACCGCACCGCAGTTCTGCGAGGCCTGTGCGGAGTTCATCGGGAACCGAGAGCCGTGGAACCAGGCGTCGATGACCGCGCCGCCGAGTCGCTCCTCGAAGTGCAGGTGCGGGCCGCTGGCGCCGCCGGTCTCGCCGACGGTGCCGAGCTGGGTGCCGGCCTGGACGACCTGGCCGATGGTGACCAGCACCGAGTCGAGGTGTGCGTAGAGCGAGCTCTCGCCGTTGCCGTGGTCGATGACGACGTACTGGCCGTAGCTGGGCCTGTTCTTGCCGACCACCGCGGTGACGACGGTGCCCTGCGCGGCGGCGACGACCGGCTTGCCGAGGTCGCCGCCGGCGTAGTTGAAGTCGATGGCCCGGACGCTCGGGCTGTGCCCGGCGCGGGTCGAGCCGGTCCACACCTCGTTGCAGGGGAACGGCATCTCGTACGACGTGATCGGCGCGGCGGTCGGCTTCAGCTCGATCAGGGAGAGCCCGGCATCGCCGGGCAGGGGCTTGCCGCCGTTGGTCGCGTTGGGGTCGTGCGCGCCGTTCGCGTCGTTGGCGTTGTCGTCCCCCGGCCTCGGCTTGCCCGGCTTGCCCGGCTTGGTGGGCTTGGTGGCGTGGTGGGGGGCCGCGGCGTGGTGGGTGAAGTGCGACTCGGTGTCCGCGTACGCCGAGGGGCCGACGACGGCAGCGAGCAGCAGCGCCGCCGCCCCGACCACAGCCAGCGAGGCGTGCCTGAGGGTCGGTCGGCGCCGGTTGGGGGCTCGGTGCAGCGGCCGGTACATATGCAGAGTGAACAATCGTCACACCTGTCCCGTCCGGGGAATCCGGAGAAATGGCCGAAGGGACGAGGGTGCTGGTCTTGACCGATGTGACTGATGTGGTTCGTGTGACCTGAGAGGCGAGTGGTCAGCGCCTGCGGGAGCGGACCACGCCCTCCTGCGCCGCGGTCGCGACCAGGGTGCCGTCGGCCGTGTAGACGTGGCCGAGAGCCAGGCCCCGGCCGCCGTGCGCGCTCGGCGACCACTGGTCGTAGAGCCACCACTCGTCGGCGCGGAAGGGCCGGTGGAACCACAACGTGTGGTCGAGCGAGGCCATCATCGCCTTGGCCGGGTTGACGTCGTGTACGGCGAGCGAGGCGCCGAGCAGGCTGATGTCGCTGGCATAGGTGAACGCCGCGAGGTGTGCCATCGGGTCCTCCGGCAGGCTCTCCCGGAACCGCACCCACATCCGGGCCTGCGAGGGGTGCCTCGGGTCGGGCTCGAGACCGTGCCGGGAGTTGCCGAGGAAGCGCACCTCGATCGACGCCCACTCCTTGCCGAGCTCGTCGGCATCCGCGTTGCCGCGGCCGCGCATCAGGTCGAACAGGTCGAGGCCCTGGTCGGGGCCGGCCACCTCGGGCATGACGTCCTGGTGGTCGAAGCCCTCCTCGGGCTTCTGGAAGTTGATCGTCTGGTGGTAGATCGGCCGACCGTGCTGCCGGGCAGTCACCCGGCGGGTGACGAACGACCGACCGTCCCGGATCCGCTGGACGTCGAAGATGATCGGCACCGCGTAGTCGCCGGGCAGCAGGAAGTAGGAGTGGAACGAGTGCGGGACGAACTCCGGGTCG
>JAWWPK010000088.1:0-4381 GCA_033854925.1 Nocardioidaceae bacterium
CGTGGGTGGTGAGCAGCAGCGTGGTGCCGCGCTCGGCGTTGAGGGTGCGCAGGAAGTCGCGCAGCCGTCCCTTGCTCACCACGTCCAGGCCGATGGTCGGCTCGTCGAGGTAGACGATCTCCGGGTCGTGCAGCAGCGCGGCGGTGATGTCGCCGCGCATCCGCTGGCCGAGGCTGAGCTGCCGCACCGGGGTGTCGAGCAGGTCACCGAGGGCGAGCAGCTCGACGAACTCCGCAAGGTTCTTGCGGTGTCGCTCGGGGTCGGTCCGGTAGATCTTCTGGAGCAGGTCGAAGGAGTCGCGCAGCGGCAGGTCCCACCACAGTGTCGTGCGCTGGCCGAAGACCACGCCGATCCGGCGGGCCAGCTGGGTGCGCTTCCGGCTGGGGTCGACGCCGGCGACGCGGATCGAGCCGGACGTCGGCACCAGGATGCCGGTCAGCATCTTGATGGTGGTCGACTTGCCGGCGCCGTTCGGGCCGATGTAGCCGACCATCTCGCCGGCCCCGATCGCGAAGGAGACGTCCTTGACCGCGTCGAGGTCGGGGCGACCTCGGCGGCGGAAGGTCCGGGTGAGGTGGTCGACCTCGATCAGCGTCATCGGTCAGCTCCCGGTCGACCGGTACTGACGCACCCCGGTGCGCCACACGAGCATCGTCACCGCGACCAGCGCCGCCGCGATGAGCGGGGACAGCCACTGCGTCCAGTCCGGGTAGCCCAGCGGGTCCGCGTGGCCGAGGATGTGCAGGCTCGGGTACCAGTTCACGAACGCCAGCGGCACCACGAACGTCATCGCCTTGAGCACCTCGCTCGGGAAGACGGTCATTGGGTACGACGCCACCGTGTTGCCGCCGTAGGTGAAGGCGTTGGCGACCTCGGCCGAGTCGATGGTCCAGAACTGGATGCAGGCCAGCGCGATGAACATCGAGGTGAAGATGACCGTCGCCGCGACGAGCATCAGCACGGTGAGCAGCACCCGCGAGGCCGTCCAGTCGACGTACGTGCACGCCCAGCCGAGGACCAGCCCCGCCTGCGCCACCCGGGACAGACGGCGCAGCGCGAACTCGTCTGCGCAGACCTGGACCAGCAGCGGGACCGGACGGACCATCATCTGGTCGAGCTTCCCGAGCCGGATCATCTGGCCCAGCCGCTCGACCCGGCCGACGAAGAGGTCCGCGAGTGCGAAGGCGACCCCGCTGCCGCCGTACAGGAAGGCGACCTCGTGCAGCGAGAAGCCGCCGAGGTCGTGGACGTTCTGGAAGAGGATCCAGATGCCGACGAACTCGACCCCGGTGATGATGAACCCGCCGACCACGAGCAGCGACCACGACAGCGGGTAGGCGCGGGACGCCCGCACCCAGAGGGCGGAGATCTGGACGTAGCGGGTCAGGGCTTCGAGGGGCGGTGCGTCAACCACCCTGCACCACCACCTTGCGCTCGGCCACGCCGAGCAGCAGCCGGCAGCCGGCCAGCAGGAGCACGGCCCAGAGCGCTTGGAGCGAGAGCACGCCGAGCACGGCCCAGCCCTCGTCCTTGCCCAGCCACAGGTCCGCGGGCGCCTGGAGGTACGACGCCCACGGCAGCGCCCGGGCCAGGTGACCGAACCAGCCGGGGAACAGCACCAGCGGCACGGTCAGTCCGCTGAAGAACACCGCGGCCGCGCTCGCGAGCACCTGGGTGCCCTGGTCGTCGAGCATCCAGAACGCCGACATGGCGACCAGGAAGCGGATGGCGAAGCTGACCAGCAGCGCCAGCACGACGCTCACGAGGACCATCACCCACACGAGCGGCCCAGCGGGGTAGCGCAGGTCGAAGAACAGCGCCCCGACGACGGTCGGTGCCAGGCCGCGGCTGAGCAGGTGGAAGACGGCGCGGCCGACGTCGGCCGCGAGGTACCACCCGAGGATCCCGACCGGCCGGTAGAAGTCGAGCGCCACATCGCCGGTCTTGATTCGGGTCGCCAGGTCGGTGGGGGAGCCGCCGCCCCACATGGCGACGGTCATGATCATCGCCTGACCGATCCAGACGTAGGTCACGGCGTCGCGGACGTCGTACCCGCCGGCGTCCGGGTTCTGCTTCCAGACCGCGATGAGGACGAGCGCGTTGATGGCCCCGAACACGCAGTTGGTGAAGATGCCGGCCAGCGTCGCCGCTGTGTAGGTCGAGTAGCGGCGGAAGGAGCGGGTCGCGATGGCGACGTGCAGGCTCCCCTGAATCACTGACGCGAGGCTACCCGCGCGACGAGGAGGGCGGCGAGGAAGGCCCCGCCCGAGCCGAGGGTCATGTCACCCAGCGTGTCCTCGTAGGCGGTGTCGAGCTCGGTGCCGTGCCGGATGAAGGTGTACCACTCGCCGAGCTCCCAGCCGAGCGCCAGCAGGCAGCCCAAGCCGGTGATCAGCAGCACCTGCGCCCACCGGGGCTTCAGGTCGCGGCCGATGATCAGCCCGATGCCGGACAGCAGGAAGAACCAGTTGACGAAGTGGTTCATGTCGTCCCACCACGTGATGCTGTCGTAGAAGTCGAGGCTGTTGCCGGTCGTGTCGACGAGGAAGCCGACCATGACCAGCGCGAACGCGACGTACGGCGGTGTCTCGTCGGGGCGGCGTCGCTTCACGGTCACCCACCAGATCGCGGGGACCAGCAGCATCAGCACCGGGTACGCCGCGAGCCGGGCCCCGAACGCCTTGTCGGCGAACCGCTCTATGCCCGGCACCCAGGTAGCCACGGCGAGCTGCGCGACGGTCGCCACGAGGACGAGGGCGGGCAGCCAGATGAGCCCGTGGCGGGAGCGGTCCACGCGCCGCATCATGCCGGTGGTCGGTGCCACGCTCTAGGCTCCGCGCCGTGGGGACCACGACGACTACTGCGCCACCCGCGGTCGGCCTCCTCCGCCCGGAGATCAACGATGCGCACGTGCGCCGCGACCGGCTCGACGCCGACCCCGGGCTGGCGACGTGGGTGGAGCACTACTGGTCGGTGGCGTGGGAGATGGACGGGCCCGGCTTCGTCGCCGAGGTGGTGAGCCACCCGTCGGTGCACGTCACGGTCGAGACCGGCAGCCGGCCGCGGTTCGGCCACGCCCTGCCCGCGGGGCTGGTGCACGGGGTCATCACCCGCAGGTTCAGCCAGGAGATCGCCGGCACAGGCCGGGTGTTCGGCGTGAAGTTCCACCCCGGTGGCTTCGGCGCCTTCACCGGCGCCGATGTCGGCGCCTGGACCGATCGGGTGCTGCCCCTGAGTGCTGCGTTCGGGGAGCTCGCCGACGTGCTGGTCCGCGACGTGCTCCCGCTCGAGGGTGATCACGAGCGGGCGGCGGCGGCCGACGCGTTCCTGCTCGACCGGGTGCCGGGCCGCGACGTGCGCTACGACGAGGTGCTGGCGATCGTCCGCGACATCCAGGACGACCCGGCCCTCACCACCGTCGAGCTGGCGGCCCGCCGGCACGCCGTGTCCGTGCGGAGCCTGCAGCGGCAGTTCCGCCGCTACGTCGGCGTCGGGCCCAAGTGGGTGCTGCAGCGGGCCCGGCTGCACGACGCGGTGACCCGGATCGACACCGGCCGGGTGGGCGACCTCGCCTCCCTCGCGCTGGAGCTGGGGTATTTCGACCAGGCGCACTTCACCCGCGACTTCACCGCTCTCGTCGGCCAGTCACCCGCGGCGTACGCCGCCCGACGGGCTCCAGTCAGTGCCGGTAGGTCCCCTGGATGATCGCGCGGGCGGCGGTCTTGAACGCCAAGTTGAACGACACCACCGCAGGCGAGGCGTCGGCGTCGACGCCCAGCGACTCCTCCTTCACGGCGTGCACCACGAAGTAGTAGCGGTGCACCTGGTCGCCCTCCGGCGGCGCGGCCCCCATGAAGCCCTTCGAGCCGCCGTCGTTCCGGCACATGAACGCGTCGCCCGGCAGGTCGGCGCCCTCCGCGCCGGCGCCCGCGTCGAGCGAGGTGCAGTCGGCCGGCAGGTCGACGAGGACCCAGTGCCAGAAGCCGCTCGGCGTCGGTGCGTCGGGGTCGAAGCAGGTGACGGTGAAGCTCTGGGTCTCCTCCGGGAAGCCGGACCACGACAGCTGGGGTGACGTGTCGCCGAACTCGTTGACCTGGTCGTCCTTGAGCGGCTGGCCGTCGGTGACGTCGGCACTGGTCACGGTGAACGACGGGACGGCGGGCAGCAGGTCGTAGGGGTCCGGGCTGACCGGGCGGTCGAGGGTCATCGAGGCTCCTTCTCTGGTCGGTGCTCTCTCGAAACGTAGTCCGCGCTCTGGTCCCACGCCACGGGGCCGGTACCCGCTACCGGGATGATGGTTCGGTGGACGACCCCGCTCCCTACCCAGCCGGCCTGCGGCTCGCCGGCCGCCGGGTCGTGATGGTCGGCGGCGGCCACGTCG
>JAWWPK010000089.1:0-10126 GCA_033854925.1 Nocardioidaceae bacterium
GGGTGGGGTGGGGGGGGGCGGTCGCTCACGCGACGGATCCGATGCGTGCGAGCACCGCGTCGGCGACGGCCTCCGGCTCCTGGCTCGGGATCCAGTGGCTCGCACCCTCGAGCACCCGCAGCTCGTAGGGGCCGGTCACGTGCTCCGCGCAGAGGTCGACCGACTGTCGCGTGATCGCGACGTCGCCGTCGCTCCACAGGAAGGTGGTGGGCACCTCGACCTTGTCGGCCAGGGCGCGCTGGTGGGCGAACGGCATGGCGCGGTACCAGTTCAGCGCGCCGGGCAGCGCGCCGTACTCCACGACCTCGCGGTGGAACCGGTCGACCTCGTCGCGGGTCATGCCGCCGTTGCGAAGCCCCCGGTCGAAGCGGCCACCCCGCTTGGCCGCCAGCCGCTCGGGCACGCGCGGTGTCTGGAAGGCGCCCATGTACCAGGACGAGAACGCCTGGCGGGTGGAGAACATCGCCCTGCGGAACGCCGCGGGGTGCGGCACCGAGATCGCGGTCCAGGTGCGGGCCAGGTCGGGGCGGTGCGCCGCGAGCAACCAGCCGGAGTTGGCGCCCCAGTCGTGACCGACGAGGTGGACCGGGCGCCCGATGGTCTCGATCAACGCAACTGCATCGTTCTCCAGCTTGTCCATGGTGTAGTCCCGACGGCGTGGCGGCCGAGCGCCGGGCGAGTAGCCGCGCTGGTCGGGCGCGTAGGTCCGCAGCCCCTGCGCGTGCAACAGCGGCACCACGCCGCGCCAGCAGGTGTTGCGCTCGGGGAACCCGTGCAGCAGCACGACCGGGTCGCCGTCGAGCGGCCCCTCGTCGCTGACGTCGAAGGTGAAGCCGTCGTGGCGGTACCTGAGCAGCCGGGTCATCGCCCGTGCTCCTGGTGAACCAGGGCGTAGACGTGCCGCTTCGGCAGCCCGGCCGTCCGGGCCACCTCCACGATCGCCTCCTTGCGACTGGTTCCGGCGGCCTCCCGCTCGGCCACGGCCGCGCGGAGGCTCTCGTCGTCGGTCGGTACGCCGGCGCCCGGACTCGCCCCGGCCACCACGATGGTCACCTCGCCGCGGACACCTTCGCCGGCCCACGTCACGAGCTCGGCGAGGGGGCCGCGGCGTACCTCCTCGTGGGTCTTGGTGAGCTCGCGGCAGACCGCCGCCGCCCGCTCCTCGCCCCAGGCCTCGGCCATCGCCGCCAGCGCCGTCGCGGTGCGGTGCGGCGCCTCGAAGAAGACCATCGTCCGCTCCTCGCCGGCCAGCGCGGCCAGCCGGCGGGCCCGCTCTCCCTGCTTGCGAGGCAGGAACCCCTCGAAGCAGAACCGGTCCACGGGCAGCCCCGACACCGCCAGTGCCGTGAGCACGGCGGAGGGGCCGGGCACGGCGGTCACCGGGACGTCGGCGGCGACCGCGGCCGCCACCAGCCGGTAGCCCGGGTCGGAGACGCTCGGCATCCCAGCGTCGGTGACCAGCAGGACCCGCCGGCCCGCCTCGAGCTCCTCGAGCAGGGCCGGCGTGCGCTGGGACTCGTTGCCCTCGAAGTAGGAGACCACCCGACCGCCGATGGTCACCCCCAGCTCGCTGGTCAGCCGCTTGAGCCGCCGGGTGTCCTCGGCCGCGACCACGTCCGCCTCCGCGAGCTCGCGGGCCAGCCTGGGTGACGCGTCCTCGACCCGCCCGATCGGTGTGGCCGCGAGCACCAGCGTCCCCGGGATCTCGGCCATGCCCTGAATGATGGCAGGGCGGTGAGCCGGTCCCAGCGCCGCTTCAGAGGTTTCGAGACGGTCGCAGAGCGACCTCCTCAACCACCGGTGGTTGAGGAGGGCGCGCCAGCGCCTGTCTCGAAACCCTCCGAAGCGAAGACTGGAACCTGCCCCCGTACAGTTCCGGTCGTGACGAGCACGCCGACGCTCCCCACGAGCGAGCGGGCCGGCCTCTCGTCCGACGCGACGGGGCGGCGGGTGCCGACGGCGTGGGAGCGGGCCCGACGTCGGGTCGACCTGGAGGACCCGGTCATCGGCTGGACGGCGAGCATCGGCCTCACGCTGCTGTCGCTGTTCCTGCGGCTCTGGAAGCTCGGGTCGCCGAAGGTCTTCGAGTTCGACGAGACCTACTACGCCAAGGACGCGTGGTCGCTGCTGCACTACGGCTACGCCCGCGGCTACGTCGACGGCGCCAACGAGAAGATCCTCGACGGGACCACGACCGGCCAGTGGAAGGCCGATCCGTCGATGATCGTCCACCCCGAGGTCGGCAAGTGGCTGATCGCGCTGGGCGAGAAGGCGTTCGGGATGGACCCGTTCGGCTGGCGGGTCGCCGCGGCGGTGGTCGGCTCGTTGATGGTGCTGGTGATGTGCCGGCTGGCCCGCCGGATGACCGGCTCGACCGCCCTCGGGCTGGTCGCCGGGCTGCTGATCAGCCTCGACGGCCTGGAGTTCGTGCTGTCCCGGCTGGCGCTGCTCGACATCTTCCTGGCGTTCTTCATCCTCTGCGCGGTCTCGTGCGCGGTCGCCGACCGGGACTGGTACCGCGCCAAGATGGCGCGGCTGGTGCCCGACCAGGTGAGCGACCCGGCGTCGTACGGCCCGGTCCGGGGGCTGCTGTTCCGGCCCTGGCTGCTGGCCAGCGGCATCTGCTGGGGGCTGGCGATCGGCACCAAGTGGGCCGCGATCTACCCCTTGGCGGCCTTCGGGGTCATGGTCTGGCTGTGGAGCGCCGGTGCGCGGCGGTCGTTCGGCGTGCGGTGGGCGACGCTGCGCTCGATCGTCACCGACGGGGTCCCGGCGTTCGTCCACCTCATCGTCATCGGCGGGATCGTCTACACCGCGACGTGGACCGGCTGGCTGGTGCACGCCGACGCGTACGAGAAGTCGCTGTCGTCCACGCAGTACACCCAGTTCGTCAAGGAACAGCCCTGCACCTTCGACAAGGACGGGAAGCCGCAGGAGAACAACATCGACAACAGCGGGAAGCGCTGGCCGACGGCGAGCGAGCCCGACGCCCACGGCCTCGGCGAGGTCGTCCAGTCACTGCGGTCGCTGTACTACTACCACCGCGACGTCTACACCTTCCACACGCACTTCCTGAACTGCTCGACGCACACCTATGCCTCCAAGCCGTCCGGCTGGCTGCTGCTCAACCGCCCGGTCGGCGTCGCCGCCGACACCGGCATCAAGCCGGGCACCCGCGGCTGCGACGCGCCCGCGGGCGACACCTGCCTCAGGCAGGTGCTGCTGATCGGAACGCCGACGATCTGGTGGGGCGGCATCCTGGCGCTGCTGTACGCCGTCGCGATGTGGGTCGGCGGCCGCGACTGGAGGTTCGGCGTGGCCGTCGTCGGCACGGCATCCACCTGGCTGCCATGGCTGCAGTACGACACCCGCCCGATCTTCCTGTTCTACGCCGTCGCGACCCTGCCGTTCGTCGTGCTGGCGCTGACCCTGACCATCGGGAAGCTGATCGGCAGCTCCCGGGCGCCCTCGCGGCGACGTACGACCGGTGTGGTCGTGGGCGGGTCGTTCGTGGTGCTCACGCTGCTGAACTTCGCGTGGTTCTGGCCGATCTTCACCAACCAGCTGCTGACCCACTCCGAGTGGATCGACCGGATCTGGTTCCAGCGCTGGATCTAGGGACCTACTGGGCTGCGTTGGCGGTGTCGCCACCGCTGACGACCTCGCCCTTCTCGTCCTCGCAGCTGCCCGCGAACGCGAGCAGGTCGTCGACGTCGAAGTGCGAGGGGTCGTCGTGCGTGCCGTGCACCTGGAGGACGCTGACGTCGGCGCCGCGGGCCTCGAGGCCGGCCGCGAGCAGCCCGGTGTTCTCGGACTCGCGGACCCAGGTGTCCTCCGGCGAGGTCACCATCCGGTAGCGGGTGGCGGTCGGCATCTGGCTGATCGTGTTGACGGGGTTGCGGTCCGAGGGCACCGCGCCACCGAAGGCCTCGCGGATGATCCGCACGGCCCCCGGCACGTTCTGCATCTTGGTGAGGTCGACGGCGGGCTTCACGCCGTACCAGCAGGGCGGGACGAGGCCGGCGTGGGTCATCGCGTTGAGGGAGACGGTGCCGCCCATCGACCCGGAGACGTAGAGCTTGATCGGCATGTTGTCCGTCTGCTGCTCGGCCCACGCGATCAGGTTGGTGGTGTCGTCGGTCGACGCCGCGTTGCCCCACGAGTCGGTGTGGAAGTCGGAGGACGCGACCGCCCAGCCCGCGCGGACGAGGGCCTGCAGCCAGGGCTCGTCCATCCGGTTGTCGACGCCGCCGTTCTGGCCGTGGAAGTAGATCGCCATGCCCTTGGGGTGCCGCGTCGGCGGCATCGAGAGCCGGACGTCCTGGGCCTTGACGCGGCCGTAGATCACCGAGCCGGTGGGCGCCTCGGCGGTGGCGGTGGTGGTCGCGAACACGAGGAGTACGGCGATCAACGGCGCCAGCGGGCGGAACCGGAAGATGCGGCCGAGCACCGGGTGCGTGCGCACACGAGCGATCAGCTCGGACACCGGTACTCCTCCAGTATCGCGATCACGGACAGGGCCCTCGACCCCCACGGACGATGTTCACACAACGAGCATCCCGGGGTCCAAGTCACGGTCGACCTGGCCGCTCGCTGGCTAGGTCGACAGCAGGGCGCCGACCGGCTGCGGGCTGAAGTCGGGGAAGACGGCCGCTGAGGACGCACCGAGCCGCTTGGTGACCACCTCGCTGAGCACGCTGCGGTAGTCGGTGGTGACCAGGAGGTCGGCGTCGACGGTGTTGGCCAGCCCGGGCCAGGTGCCGTAGTAGCCGCCCTTCACCCCGCCGCCGAGGAGGAACATCACGTTGCCGTAGCCGTGGTCGAGCCCCTGGTTGGCGTTCTCCTTCACCCTGCGGCCGAACTCGCTGACCGTGACCACGGTGACCTTGGAGGCGAGCGGTCCCAGGTCGGTGAGGAACGCCGCGAGGCTGAGGGCGAACTCGTCGGCCATCCGGCGCAGGTTGCCGGAGTCGGGCGTCCCGATCCAGGTGTGGTGGTCCCACGACCCGTGGTCGACGGCGATCACCTCGGCCCCGACGTCGGCCCGGATGGTGCGCGCCGTGGCAGCCAGGGCGCTGCCCAGGTCCGAGCCCGCTGGGTACGCCGCCCCATTGGCAGGGGTGGCGGATCCGTCCCGGACCGGTTGGAACTCCTCGACCACCTCGAAAGCGTTGTGGGCGCCGGCCGCGAGGGGACCGGCAGCGCCGTCCCAGAGCTTTGCCAATGAGGCGCGGCGCATGGCCTCCGAGGGCGCGTCCCAGTAGCCCGAGAGGCTCACGGAGTCCACGTCGGTGGTGACCAGCGCGGGCTCGGGGCCGGCCAGTGCGGTGATCGGTACGCCGCCGCCGAACTGGATGGCCTCGATCGGTGTCGTGGTGGTGTTCTGCCCGACCAGCCGGTTGAGCCACCCCACCCGGGCGGAGGAGCCGGGGTCGGCGTCCTCGAGGTCCTCCATCGCCGAGAAGTGCGAGCGGTTCGGCGCGGGCAGCCCGGTGGCATGCACGGCGGCCATGGACCCGGCGGTCCACCACGGCAGCAGTGGCGCCAGCGCGGGGTGCAGGCCGAAGAAGCCGTCCTTCGCCAGCAGCCGGGTCGAGGGCACCTGGATGGCAGGTCGAGCCGCGTAGTAGGCGGGGTCACCGTGCGGCACCACCAGGCTGAGCCCGTCGCACGCCCCACGCATGGACAGCAGCACCAGGACGCGGTCGACGGGTGCTGCGGCGTACGCCGTGGACGTGAAGGCCGTGCCGTGCACCGCCGTGACGGTGGCCGCACCGCCCACGACGGCCAGACCTCGCAGGAAGCCGCGCCGGCTCAGGCCGGCGGCGCGCGCGAACTCCTCGCAGCAGCCGGGCTCGGTGGTGCTCATCGCTCGCCTCTCGGTGACATCAGCGGCTCATGTGTTCAGGGCTGTCGAGCACGGTGGTCAGCAGGACGGGCATGCCCCACTTCACGAGGGCGTGGTTGAGGGTGATCGAGGTCGTCGCGGTGAGCCCGGTGGCCAGGCAGCAGGCGTCGACCAGCCGGGTCGGCGCGGTCCGGCCAAGAAGGGTGCGCGAAAGGTGCTCCACGAGAGCGCCGAAGGGCATCGACTGGCTGGACTGGAGCGGCACCCACGACGGCAACGGGTGGTAGGTCGTCTGGGCGGTCGGCCACCAGCCGCCGCACAGCGTGTAGTGGGTCTCGAATGAGGCCAGCACCCTCGAGACCGACGACCACGACGCGCCGTCCTCCGGCTGTCCGTCCGGACGGGCCCAGTCGAACGGCGCCTGACCCAGCCCCACCGTCTGCCACAGCACCGCGTTGGCTCCTGAGCCGTCGCCGGTGGGAGGCGCGGCCTGGACATCGAGCGCCCGCCAGGTGGCCACGACGTCATCCGCGGGGTTGCGGACCTTGAGGCCCTTGGCCGCGACGAACTCGGGGTGCGCCACCAGGGCCCTGAGCACCGGGACGATGGCGGTGTCGTTGGCGAGGTACACCTGCGCCAGGTGGTCGACGAGCGCGGCCGACGGGGTGTCGGACACGTAGCGGATCGCCAGCTTGCGGGCGAGGCGGTGAGCGGTGGCCGGGTGGTGGGCGAGGTAGGTCAGGTACGCCGCCACGACCGGGCGGCCGTCGGCGTCGGCGTTCGGGTGGCTGAACCCCATGACCTGGACCGGGCCGGTCCAGTGCGACGCCGGGTTGTACGACGTGGCCCACGTCGTCCACATGGCGACCTTGTAGCCGGTCAGGATCCGCGCGGACGCCTTGACGTCGTCCTCGGTGTAGTTCCCGCGGCCGACGGTGTGCAGCTCGAGCAGCTCACGGCCGAGGTTCTCGTTGGGTGCCGTCTTCGTCGAGTTCGCGTTGTCGAGGCTGATGCCCATCGCCGGGTGGGTGATCGCGTCGACCAGCATCTGGTCGAAGCGGCCGAGCGCGTGCGTGCGGATGGTGCGGCCGTAGTCGGCGCGGAAGCCGAAGACTCCGTCGTCGTGGACGGGGACGTGCAGGTGGTTCTCGAAGAACTCGGTCACCGACTCCAGCAGCTGCCGCCTCGAGCGCATCCGGCGGAGCAGGCACCAGCGCTGGTAGTCGGCCATCGCCGTCCAGGCCTCGCCGGACATCGCCTGCTCGTGCGCCCACATCGTCGGCGCGTCCCAGGCGAGCCGCGGCCACCAGCCCTCGAGGGCGTCGGCTGCCTGGTCGTTGATCGCGGCCGGGGCCAGCTGGGCGTCCAGCCAGGCCTGGAGGGTCGGGTAGCCGCCCATCTCCTGGAGCAGCGCCGGTGTCATCCCGTAGGTGAGCCGGCTGGCCAGGTGCAGGGCGAGCGCGGTCGCCAGCCCGTTGACGGCGGCCGGTTCGTCGTATGAGCCCGGCGGGGTGGGTGTGGGCGGGTCGGGCGGAGGGTCGACCGGGGCTGTCGGCTTGTGCTTGCGGTGCGGGCAGGTGCGCGCGTGCCAGCAGGTGTGCTTGAGGTGGACCTTGCAGCGGTGCCACTTCCGCTTCGGCTTCGGCTTCCGCTTCCCCGTCTCGGCAGCCTCAGCGGTCGCGGAGAGCACCGGCGACACCGCGAGCGTCGCCAGCCCGCCCACGAGGGCGCGGCCGACCACGCGGCGGCCCTGCGCGTACGCAGGGGGCAGCGTCGGAGCAGGTGTCATGAGGGTTCTCGCTCGGCGGGTGTGGGGGTGAGCGGCGCCGACAGAAGAACGGGGGTCAGCCAGGCCGGCGGGGGATCCGGCTCGGCGCGTCGACGAGCGGTGACGCTGCGTGCTCAGGTTGGCACGCGGCCGGTGCGTGCCGGGCCGGAACGCCGCGAGGCACCCGATCGACTCACCTCTGGTCCATACCGTTGCCCGGCGCGATGTCGATTCCTGTCGGCCCGAACTCGGCTGCTACCGTTTCCGCTCGCGTCGTACGACGCACCTGGGGCTGTGGCGCAGCTGGTAGCGCACCTCGTTCGCAACGAGGGGGTCAGGGGTTCGAGTCCCCTCAGCTCCACCAAACCGGCTGCTAGCCGTTGAGGACCGCCTCGAGCGTCACCAGCGACTGCCGCGCGTAGCCGTGCCACATCCGGCCGACCAGCCCGACCAGCGGAGTGGTCAGCGGCGAGGTGGGCGTGATGTCCCACGACCAGGTGATCCGGGTGCCGGTGCCGTCCGGCTCGAAGGCCCACGCCCCGTCGAGGTGCCGCACCAGGGGCCGCATCGGGCCACGGATCTGGTCGATCCGGTACGCGAACCGGTGCGGCCTGTCCAGCTCGCGCAGCGTCTCGTGCAGGGCTCCGCGGTCGGAGGTGCGGATGGTGCGGGTCTGCCCGACCTCGCGTCCCCAGGCGCCGTCCTGGTCCTCGACGCGGACGACCGGGGGGATGGCCAGGTGCCGGTGGCCGAAGATGTCGGGCAGGGGCACCGCGATCGTGCCGTCGTACGCCGCCTCGAGGCTGACGGGGACGGTGCGCGACTCGGCGACAAGGATGACCACGAGGAGATCGTCCCTCAGTCGACGGTCGAACCGGTCACCTGGGGGTCGCCGTGGCCGAGGTAGAAGATGCCCGGGTAGTTCTCGAAGCCCAGGCTGGGGTTGTCGTGCAGCGTCGAGTCCTGGATGGCCAGGGTGCCGGACAGGTCGTTGCTGACGAAGAAGACCGCACCGCCGCCCTCGCGGGCCACGTTGCCCTGGATGGTGGTGCGCACCAGCCGCAGGGTGAACAGGTTGCCGTCGTTGTAGATCGCCCCGCCGCTGCCTCCGCCGGGGGTGCCGGGGCCGGCTGGGTTGGCGCCGCGGCCGACCGCCTTGTTGCCCCGGAACACGCTATCGGTGACCAGCCACGAGACGCCGATGCTGGACAGGGCGCCGCCGTTGGAGCAGCGGCCGCCCGTGAAGGTGCTGCCGGTGATCTTCACGGCCTGGTCGTGGAACTGGTCGAGCACCCGGATCGCCGCGCCGCCGAGGTCCGGGCCGGTCTTGTCGCACCGGTTGCGGGTGAAGGTCGAGTTCACCACCGAGAGCCGGCCACCCCGCACGAACACGGCGCCTCCCCCGCCGCCCTCCTCGAGCGAGCCGGTGGAGTTGCCGCGGGTGAAGGTGAGGTTGCGGAGCACCAGCTTGGGCGTCGCCTGGTCGTTGCAGTGCGACGTGGTCCACACGAGGCTCTTGTCGCAGGTGTTCTGGTAGAGGATCCGGTGCCTGCCGTCGCCGCTCAGGGTGACCAGCCCGCCGCCGTCGATGACCACCTTGCGGCTGGCGTCGTTGTGGACCTTCGCCGTTTCGTCCATGACGATCGTGACCGGGTCCGGGCCGCAGTCGAACGTGATGGTGCCGCCCCGCGCGACCGCCTTCCGGAACGCCGCAGAGGTGCAGCTCGCGGGCGTCCCGTGGCCGACGACGCGATGGGCAGCAGCCCGCGGCGCGTCGGCGTACGACGGAACGGGCGTGAGCAGGGCGACCAGCAGGGCGCCGATCCAGAACGTCGAATGCCTGCGAAGCACGGACCTGAGGCTATGCCCCTGAAGCGCGGCGCTCGGTCGACTTCGAGGTGTCGGACTTCTCGACGGCCTCGGCCTCGCGGGCCAGCTTGCTGTCGGCAGCGCTGTGGCCCGAGCTCCAGACACCGGTCGAGTCGAGGTCGATGGTGCTGACGCTGCGCGGGGCGACCGGCTTGGAGACGTAGGTCGGGAGCGGCGCGTAGACCGGGTCCCACGCGTCCGGGTCCCGCTCGGGCTCCGCATCGAGCACCGGGGCGTCCACCGGCGCGATCTCCCCGGTGCGGTCCTTCGGCGGGTCGGCGGGCAGCTCGGCGGGGATGCGGGCGCGCGTCAGGTCGGCGCGCTCGCGCTTGACCATCAGCCGGCAGGCGACCAGCCAGACGGCGAGCACACCGACCGGCACCGCGCACCAGACCCAGTCGACGACCTTGAAGTAGGCGACCCCCGCCACGGCGGCGTTCGCGAGGAGGATGAGGCTGACGACGCGCAGCCGGCGCTTGGCGGCGCGCGCGGCGGCCCGGCGACGGGCACGCACCTGTTCCGCGGAGAGCGGCTCCGCCACCGGCGCCCGACGCGAGGACGTGCGCTCGGTGACCTGTGCCGTTGCGGTGGTGGTCGCAGTGGCGGTCGCGATCGCGGTCTTGGTGACCAGCCGGGCCTTG
>JAWWPK010000090.1:0-9690 GCA_033854925.1 Nocardioidaceae bacterium
ACCGCTCTCGTGGCCGCGCCCGCGAGCGCGAAGCCGGCGATCACGCTCACCCCCGGCGACCTGCCGCGCGGTGCCGACGTGTCAGCGCCCCACCTGGAGGGCAAGACCGTCGTGGACGGTGCGGTCCACGTGAAGGTCAGGGCGCCGATGCTGCGGCTGCTCGGCAAGTCCGGCGCGGCGTACATCGTGGGGACGGCGAACGCCCAGGGCGGACACGGACGGATCTACCGGGTGGCGGCCGACGGCACCCGGACCCTCCTCGCCAGGTCGCACCCGTTCGAGACCCTGCTCTCCGGCGACGGCGCCCGCATCGTCACGACGAAGGTCGGGCGCACTCCCAAGACCACCCTCGCGGTGTACGACGCCACGACCGGCGCCCAGCTCGCCTCGCGAGCGTTCGCCGGGTACGCGTCGGCGCTCGATGCCGAGACCGACCGGGTCCTCGTCGGCAGCATCGACAAGACCCTGCTCTGGACGACGAGCACGGACTCGGTCGGCATCGTCTCGCACGACGGCGGCTACGTGGGCGACCTGTCCGCGGACGTCGTGGGCACCTTCACCAAGGACCCCTACGACGGCGGCTGCAGCGTGGTCACCCGGATCACCACCGGCGACC
Source organism: Nocardioidaceae bacterium (assembly GCA_033854925.1). GTDB lineage: Bacteria > Actinomycetota > Actinomycetes > Propionibacteriales > Nocardioidaceae > Nocardioides. Next base: position 617 of record JAWWPK010000090.1, read on the forward strand.
GGCTGTGGCGCTCGTGCACCGAGCAGGTGGCGGCGTTCAACGCGGACGCCTCCCGGATCGCGACGATCGGGATCCTGTCCGACGGCCCGGGCCCGGGCCGGGTGGATGCCCGCACGATCGACGGCAAGGCGCTGGGCCGCTACCAGGTCCGTTCCGGCTGGTTCGGCTCGATCGACTTCGAGACGCCGACGAGCCTGTTGCTGCAGGTCAACGGCGCCCGCAAGGCATTCACCGCGCGCTGCACGGGGACCGTGTGCGAGCGGGCCAGCGACCTGCGCCCGGCCGAGACCCTGCGGACCCACTGACGCCGCGCGATCCGAGGACGGGCTCAGCCCGCTGACCTCGCGGCCGCCAGGGCGGCCCGGATCATCGGCACCTGCAGCGGCATCCGGCCCCATGCGGCGACCTTGAACGCCGAGCTCGACGAGCGGTTGCTGTCCAGCGCCATCTGCAGGTTGCCCGGCCAGATGCCGAGCAGCAGGGCGGCGCTGGCCCAGCCGGCGAGCCGGCGCGTCTTCGGCACGGCCATGCCGAGCGCGCAGGCCAGCTCGGCGACACCGCTGGCCAGGATCACCTCGCGGTGGACCGGCACCCAGGCGGGCATCAGCGGCTCGTAGACCTCGGGCTTGACCAGGTGGACGACGCCACTGCCGGCGAAGCCGGCGACAAGCAGCTTGGCGCTGAGCGGGAGCGGCACAGCCAAAACCTAACGCGCCGGCTGGCGCTGCGTCAGATCAGCCGCGAGCAGCACGACCCAGCTCTACGGACGCAACGCCCAGAACATCTAGAACATCACCGTCGAGAACCGGGCGGTCTCGCGGAAACCGACGCGCTCGTAGGCGCGACGGGCCGGCGTGTTCCAGTTGTTGACGTAGAGCGAGACGGCTGGGGCGATCTCGCGGCGGACGAGGTCCACGACTGCCGCCATGCCCGACACCGCGAGCCCCTCACCCCGACGGTCCGGTGGCACGAAGACCCCCTGGATCTGCGCGGCGTACGGCGAGGCGCAGGCGACCTCGGCCTTGAAGACGAGCCGGTCGCGCTCGAACCGCGCGAACGACCAGCCGCGGCTGATCAGCTGCTGCACCCGCGCCCGGTACAGCTCCGCGCCGCCACCCAGCTCGGGCGAGATGCCGACCTCCTCGGTGTACATCGCCACGCATGCCGGGTAGAGCAGGTCGAGGTCGGCACGGGTCGTCCGGCGCACGTCGGGGTGAGCCTCGACCAACGGCGCGTGGTCGATCTGGAGGTGGGGCTGCTGCCAGCGCAGCTCCCGCGGTCGGTCCCACTGCGCCGCGACCGTGTTCCAGAAGACCTCCACTGCCTCGTGCTGGCCGACGATGGTGGAGACGCTGCGGCTGCGAGCCAGCGCCCTCTCGCCGAAGGCCCGCGCGTCGTCCGGCGTCGCCTCGACCGGCACCAGGTTCGCGCCCACGTGGCACGCCGCGACCAGGTCTCCCCCGTCGAACCGGCCCCACATCTCCCCGCCCAGCCAGCGCGGCTCGAGATTGGTGGTCCGAGCGCGGTGGTCGGCGAACACGTTGACGACCGGGTCCCTGCTCGTGAGCGCGAGGAAGGCGTCAAGGTCGGGCGTCCCCAGGGGACGGACACCGTGGCGCGTCGTGAGCACGGGGCGAGCCTACGATGTGGGCCGACCCGTTGACCCTCAGCTGACCGTGACGGTCGCCGCGGTGCCGTCGACGGACTCCATGCCCTCGGCGATCCGCATGGCCTCCTCGATGAGGGTCTCGACGATCTGCGACTCGGGCACGGTCTTGATGACATCGCCCTTGACGAAGATCTGGCCCTTGCCGTTGCCGGAGGCGACGCCGAGGTCGGCCTCGCGGGCCTCGCCCGGCCCGTTGACGACGCAGCCCATGACCGCGACGCGCAGCGGCACCTCGAGGCCGTCGAGGCCGGCGGTGACCTCCTCGGCGAGCTTGTAGACGTCGACCTGGGCGCGGCCGCACGAGGGGCAGGAGACGATCTCGAGGCGGCGCGGCTTGAGGTTGAGCGACTCCAGGATCTGGAGCCCGACCTTGACCTCCTCGACCGGCGGGGCGGACAGCGAGACCCGGATCGTGTCGCCGATGCCCTGCGAGAGCAGCGCGCCGAAGGCGGTCGCGGACTTGATGGTGCCCTGGAACGCCGGCCCGGCCTCGGTGACGCCGAGGTGCAGGGGCCAGTCGCCGGCCTCGGCGAGCAGCTCGTAGGCGCGGACCATCACGACCGGGTCGTTGTGCTTGACCGAGATCTTGAAGTCGTGGAAGTCGTGCTCCTCGAAGAGCGAGGCCTCCCAGACCGCGGACTCGACCAGCGCCTCAGGGGTGGCCTTGCCGTACTTCTGGAGCAGCCGTGGGTCGAGCGAGCCGGCGTTGACGCCGATCCGGATCGACGTGCCGTGGTCCTTCGCGGCGGCGGCGATCTCCTTGATCTGGTCGTCGAACTTGCGGATGTTTCCGGGGTTGACCCGGACGGCGGCACAGCCTGCCTCGATGGCGGCGAAGACGTACTTCGGCTGGAAGTGGATGTCCGCGATGACCGGGATCTGCGAGTGCTGGGCGATCTCCGGCAGGGCCTCGGCGTCGTCCTGCGACGGGCAGGCCACCCGCACGATGTCGCAGCCGGTGGCCGTCAGCTCCGCGATCTGCTGCAGGGTGGCGTTGACGTCAGAGGTGAGCGTCGTCGTCATGGACTGGACCGAGATCGGGGAGTCGCTGCCGACGCCGACCTTGCCCACCTGGATCTGGCGGGTCTTGCGGCGCGGTGCGAGCACCGGCGGGGGTGCCGCGGGCATCCCCAGGTTGATCTCGGTCATGGTTTCCAGCGTACGGCGCCGCGGGGCGCCGCCCTCAATCAGTGAGGGGCGTCCGTCACGTCTGCAGGTGCAGGGGTACGACGAAGTCGCCGACGATCAGCACCAGGCTCATCGCCAGCATGAACGACGCCATCACGTAAGCCACGGGCAGCAGCCGCGCGGCATCCACGAAGCCGGGGTCGGGACGGCCCCGCAGCCGGGCGAGCCCGCGGCGTACGGCCTCCCAGAGCGCACTGGCGATGTGGCCGCCGTCCAGGGGCAGCAGCGGGATGAAGTTGAAGGCGCCGATGAAGAAGTTGAAGCCGGCGATCAGCATCAGCAGGTAGACGGCCTTCTCGGTGACCGGGAACCCGGCGAGAGAGACGGTCTCGCCGGCCAACCGGCTGCCGCCCACGATGCTGACAGGGCTGTCCTGGGCACGGTCCTGGAGACCGACGATGGCCCTGGCCACGCCCCACACCCGCTCCGGGAGCCGGATCACCGCCTCCACGGTCAGCTCGGCGGTGTAGCCCATCTGCACGGTGGTGTAGATCGGACCACCGGTCACCATGTGGCTCGAGGGGGCGATGCCGAGGAAGCCGACCGCCTCCAGCTGGTCGGAGCCCTCGGAGGTCGGCCGCTGCTGGATGAGCGTGTTGATGGTGGCGCTGTGCGCGACCCCGTTGCGGAGGAAGCCGATGACCGCTTCGTGGTCGTCGTTGTCCCGGATCAGCGCCTGGAGCTGGTCGTAACCCGAGATCACGGTGCCGTTGAAGCTGGTGACCACGTCGCCACGCTGGAGTCCGGCCTCGGCGGCCGGGCTGACCGGGTCGGTGGCCTTGCACTGGGTGCGCTGTTCCTCGTAGGGGATCACGCAGTCGTTGACGGCGGCGACGACCGGCTGGCCGGCGTCGACGGCCCGGTCCGACGGGTTGCCGTAGAAGGCGAACACGCCCCAGAAGATGAAGAACGCGATCGCGATGTTCACCGACGGGCCGCCGGCCATCACGATGACCTTCTTCCACCACGGCATCTTGTAGAAGAGCCGGGGCTCGTCCTCCGCGCGGATGAACTCCCACTCGGCCGCCCGGGCGTCGGAGATGAGCTGGGTGAACATCCCGGTGTTGGACTTGCGGACCTTGGTGACCTGCTGGCCCTGCGCGTCGTAGGTCACCGTGCCGAGCTGCTCGGCCCCCGGGGGCAGCATCCCGACGATCTTCACGTAGCCGCCGAGCGGGATCGCCTTCACGCCGTACTCGGTCTCACCGCGGCGGCGGCTCCAGACGGTCGGGCCGAAGCCGATGAAGTACTGCGTCACCTTCCCGCCGAACGCCTTCGCCGGGATCATGTGGCCGAGCTCGTGGAGCCCGATCGACAACAGGATCGAGCCGAAGAAGATCACGACCCCGAGCGCGTAGAAAAGGCTGCTCACCCTTTGTTCCCCCCTTGGTGCACCTCGACCGCGCCACCCTGGTCGGCCGCCGCACGGGCCCACGCATCAGCAGCGAGGACGTCCTCGACCGTCAACGGCGTCCCCGGGGTCGAGGGTACGTCGTCGCGGGAAAGGACAGCGGCGATCGTTGGCACGATCTGTGTGAAGGCCAGCCTCCCCTGTCGGAAGGCTTCGACACATACCTCATTTGCGGCGTTGTAGATCGCGGGCGCCGTCCCACCCAGCGTGGCGGCCCGTTTCGCCAGTCCCACAGCGGGAAACGCGTCTTCGTCCAGGGGGAAGAACTCCCAGGTCTCCGGTCTGGTCCAGTCGACCGGCGGGGCCGTGTCGGGCACCCGGTCGGGCCAGTTCAGCCCCAGGGCGATCGGGATCAGCATGGTCGGCGGGCTGGCCTGGACGAGCGTCGCGCCGTCCACGAACTCGACCATCGAGTGCACGACGCTCGTGGGATGCACGACGACCTCGATCCGGTCGATCGGTACGCCGAAGAGCAGGTGCGCCTCGATCACCTCGAGCCCCTTGTTGACCAGGGTCGCCGAGTTGATGGTCACCACCGGCCCCATGTCCCAGGTCGGATGTGCCAGCGCCTGCTCGACGGTGACGTCGTGCAGCTCGTCCACGGACTTGCCGCGGAACGGGCCGCCGCTCGCCGTGAGCACCAGCCGGCGCACCTCGTCGGGCGAGCCGCCACGCAGGCACTGCGCGAGCGCGCTGTGCTCGGAGTCGACGGGGACGATCTGTCCGGGCTTGGCCCGCTCGACTACCAGGGGGCCGCCGACGATGAGGCTCTCCTTGTTGGCCAGCGCGAGCGTGTTGCCGGCGTCCAGTGCCGCCAACGTCGGCCGCAGCCCGACCGCCCCGTTGATGCCATTGAGGACCACGTCGCAGGGCCGGCCGGCGGCCTCGGTCGAGGCCTCCTCGCCCAGACCGGAGTACGCCGGCGCGAACTCGGCCACCTGCCGCTCGAACAGCTCGGGGTTGCTCCCGCCCGCGGTGAGGCCGACCACGCGGAACCGGTCCGGGTTCGCGCGCACGATGTCCAGCGCCTGGGTGCCGACCGATCCGGTCGACCCGAGCACCACGACGTCGCGCATCCCTTCATCCTCCCCCACTGGACTAGTTTGAGCAGATGAACGGTGGCCCCTCGCTCCCCCAGCAGCGCAACCTCGTCACGGCGATCCCCGGCCCGGAGTCCCTGTCCCGGCTGGACCGGAAGAAGACGTACGTCGCGGACGGGGTCGGCACCATGCTGCCGGTGTTCGTGGTCGCGGCCGGTGGCGGCGTCCTGGTCGACGCGGACGGCAACTCGCTGATCGACCTCGGGTCGGGCATAGCGGTCAGCAGCGTCGGCAACGCGGCGCCGTCAGTGGTCTCCCGGGTGCAGGAGCAGGTGGCGGCGTTCACGCACAGCTGCTTCATGATCACGCCCTACGACGGCTACGTCGACGTCTGCGAGCAGCTCGCGGAGCTCACGCCCGGCGACCACTCGAAGAAGTCGGCACTCTTCAACTCCGGCGCCGAGGCGGTCGAGAACGCAGTGAAGATCGCGCGGGTGGCGACCGGCCGGGACGCGGTGGCCGTCTTCGACCACGCCTACCACGGTCGCACCAACCTGACGATGGCGATGACCTCCAAGAACATGCCCTACAAGGAGGGCTTCGGCCCGTTCGCCGGTGAGGTCTACCGGGTGCCGATGTCCTACCCGTTCCGCGACGGGCTGTCCGGCGAGGATGCCGCGGTGCGGGCGATCGACGTGATGGAGAAGCAGATCGGCGCGGAGAACCTCGCCTGCGTGGCGATCGAGCCGATCCAGGGCGAGGGCGGCTTCGTGGTGCCGGCCCCCGGCTTCCTACCCGCGCTGTCCGCCTGGGCCAAGGACAACGGCGTGGTCTTCATCGCCGACGAGATCCAGACCGGCTTCTGCCGCACCGGCGACTGGTTCGCGTGCGACGACGAGGGCGTCGAGCCGGACCTGATCACGCTGGCCAAGGGGATCGCCGGTGGGCTCCCGCTGGCGGCAGTGACCGGCCGGGCCGAGCTGATGGACAGCGTGCACGTCGGCGGCCTCGGCGGCACCTACGGCGGCAACCCGGTCGCCTGCGCCGCCGGCCTGGGCGCGCTGGAGGAGATGCGCACCCACGACCTCGTCTCCCGCGCGCGGCAGATCGGCGAGAAGGTCGACGGTCGGCTCCGCAAGCTGCAGGCCGACCACCCGGTGATCGGTGACGTCCGCGGCCGCGGCGCGATGATGGCGATCGAGCTGACCACGCCCGGGACGCTCTCCCCCGAGCCGGCCCGCACGGCCGCGGTCTCGGCGTACTGCCACCAGCAGGGCGTCGTCACCCTCACCTGCGGCACCTGGGGCAACGTGTTCCGGTTCCTGCCGCCGCTCTCGATCTCGGACGAGCTCCTCGACGAGGCGTTCGACGTGGTGGCCGAGGCGTTCGCGGCCACCGCGTGACCGCCGCCCCGGAGTCCTGGGTGGACTCCCTCTGACCGCATGACCGCACGACGCGAGACCGTCGTCGTCGGTGGCGGCGCGATGGGGTCCGCGACCGCGTGGCATCTCGCCCGCCGCGGCCGACAGGTCACGCTCATCGAGCGTTTCGGCCCTCGGCACACGTGGGGCGCCTCGCACGGGCGCTCGCGCAACTTCAACCTCACCTACGTCGACCCGACGTACCAAGCCATGCTGCGCGAGGCCGCGGTGCTCTGGCGGGAGCTCGAGGACGAGAGCGGCGTTCCGCTGCTGGATCTCGTGGGGGTCACCAACCACGGAGCCGGGATCGCCCCCGACCTGGCCGAGACGCTAGGAGCCCTCGGCGTGCGGGCGTCGATGCTGACGCCCGAGGAGGCGCAGGAGCGGTGGGCCGGCATCCGCTTCGACACCCGCGTGCTCCACACGCCCGAAGGCGGCCGGCTGGACGCGGAGGAGGCAGTCGCGGCCCTCCAGTCCGACGCGGCTCGCCACGGAGGCGAAGTGCTCCTCGACACCTGGGTCGACTCGGTCCGCGTGCGCTCCGACGGCCGGGTCGAGGTGTCCACCGGGGAGGAGGTGTACGTCGCGGACACCGTCGTCGTCACGGTGGGCGCGTGGACCGACAAGCTGCTGGGTCGGAGTCTCCCGCTGCCGAAGCTGGTGGTCACCCAGGAGCAGCCGGCTCACTTCGCGGTCTCGGACCCGTCGGCGGTCTGGCCCGGCTTCAACCACGTGCCCGAGCCCGGCCACGCCCGCTACGACTACTGGTACTCCCTGGTCTACGGCACCCTCACGCCCGGCGAGGGCGTCAAGGCCGGATGGCACGGTGTCGGGCCGGTCACCGACCCCGATGCCCGCAGCTTCGAGCCGGAGCCGGTCCAGCTCGCTGCCCTCCAGCGGTACGCCCGCGAGTGGCTGCCCGGAGTCGACTCCGACGCGCTGACCGCGATCAGCTGCACCTACACGTCCACGGCCGACACCGACTTCGTCCTCGACCGGGTCGGTCCGGTCGTCGTGGGGGCAGGGTTCTCGGGCCACGGGTTCAAGTTCGTGCCCACGGTCGGTCGGATCCTGGCCGATCTCGTCGAAGGCGCATCGCGCCCGGCTGTGCGGTTCTCTTCGACCCGGCCCTGAGGGGTCGGGAATGATGGCGCGGTGCTGTGCCACGAGTGCTACGCGGAACCCGCCGCGATCGCGGACTGCAGCGCCTGCGCAGGCACCGGACGCGCCACCCGGATGCCGCTGTGCGACGACCCGTGGAACGAGGTCGTGCCCGGCCTGTTCATGGGCGGCCACGACGTCCGGTCACAGTCCCCCACCGCCTGCGTCGTGGACGACGAGTTCGACCTGGTCGTCAGCCTCACCGCGCGTGAGGGCTACGGACCCGCGCCGGGCGTGGAGCACGTGGTTGCCCGCCTGGCGGACGCCGTCCTGGACTCGCCCAACGCGGCCCGGGTCGGCGAGCTCGGCTCCCTCGTCGCTGCCGCCGTCCAGGACGGTCGACGGGTGCTGGTCCGCTGCTCGGGGGGGCTCAACCGGTCGGGCGTCGTCGTGGCCGAGGCCCTGGTGCAGCTCGCACACTCCCCCGACGAGGCGGTTGGTCTGGTCCGGGCGGCTCGGGGACCGTGGGCGCTCACGAACCCTGGGTTCGTTGCCTACCTCGTCGGTAGGTAAGGGCTGAGCCGCTGCGGTTCCTGCGTGCCCGCGGCCGAGTTGCGGGAACAGGGTCCCGAGGACTCGGGAAACCGAAGCCAAGGTCGGGAGCGAAGACCCACGACGCGGGCGACCACCGCTGGCCAAGGTGATGGTCGAGGACGCTCATCTCTATGCAGGGAGTCGAACATGAACACATCGGCAGGCCGGCCCGGCTCGCGCGCACTCGCCGTGATGATTGCCGCCGTCTGCCTCACCTCCTGCGCCAACCACAACGACCAAGGCAGTGCTTCCGCCGCGACGATCACGCCCGGCCCCGAGGTCGAAAAGATCGTCATCAAGACGCGGATCGTCGGGTTCACCGGCAAGGTCCTCACCGGATCGGTCCTCGGCGACGCAGCCTTCTGTCCGGGCGGAACCCTTCGCCACGATCACGGCAGCCTCGAGATCGGGTTCCCGGCCGTCAACGTCTTCAACTGTGAGGCCGGGACACTGAGAATCGGCTTCGGACCGGGCCCCGGCCAGATGGACCAAGCGGTGCAGACGAGCGCCTGGCGGGTTCTCGACGGCACCGGCAGCTTCGCCGGTGCCACCGGCGAGGGCACGATGCGGGTGAAGTTCGAGGACAGAGATGCCGCCATCGGGCAGGAGACCTTCACAGGTGTCGTCGTTCCGTGAACGTGTGCACGGCA
>JAWWPK010000091.1:0-2710 GCA_033854925.1 Nocardioidaceae bacterium
GCTAGCCGCTGCAGGAATACCCGGGTACCCGGGGAAACTGGACGCGGTGGGGTGTTGCAACACCCCAACGCCGGGGGAATAACCGGGTACCCCGGTATTACTGCACCCCAGGAAGCACCCTGATGACCCTCCTCAAGGTCAAGGTGGGGGACTCCCCGGACGACGTGTACGCCGCGGTCGTCGACTGGGCCACCGAGCAGGGGCTGGAGCTCTACGACCACCAGGACGAGGCCGTGCTCGAGCTGCTGGGTGGGGCCAACGTGGTGCTCGCAACACCCACCGGGTCGGGCAAGTCGCTGGTCGCGGTCGCCGCGCATGCCGCGGCACTGGCCCGGGACCAGGTCACCTACTACACGGCGCCGATCAAGGCGCTGGTCAGCGAGAAGTTCTTCGAGCTGTGCGCGACCTTCGGCACCGACGACGTCGGCATGCTCACCGGCGATGCCTCGGTGAACGCCGACGCCCCGATCATCTGCTGCACGGCCGAGATCCTGGCGAACATCGCGCTCCGCGAGGGCCGGCGGGCCGACGTCGGGCTCGTGGTGATGGACGAGTTCCACTACTACGCCGAGCCGGACCGGGGCTGGGCCTGGCAGGTGCCGCTGCTGGAGCTGCCGCAGGCGCAGTTCGTGCTGATGTCGGCGACCCTCGGCGACGTCACCGAGCTGGCGGCGGACCTGGCCCGGCGCAGCGGCCGGGAGACCGCCGTCGTCGCGGACGCCGAGCGACCGGTGCCGCTGAGCTTCACCTGGGCGCTCACCCCGCTCCCCGACACGCTCGAGGAGCTGGTCAGCACCCACCAGGCGCCGGCGTACGTCGTGCACTTCACCCAGAAGGACGCCGTCGAACAGGCGACCTCGCTGCTGCAGGTGTCCTACCTCGCGAAGCCGCCGCCCGAGCTCGCCGAGCGGCTGGCCGGCGTCCGGTTCACCGCCGGCTTCGGCAAGACCCTCTCGAAGCTGCTCAAGAAGGGGATCGGCGTCCACCACGCGGGGATGCTGCCGCGCTACCGCCGCCTGGTGGAGCAGCTGGCCCAGGCCGGGCTGCTGACCGTCATCTGCGGCACGGACACCCTCGGTGTCGGCATCAACGTGCCGATCCGGACGGTGCTGTTCACCGGGCTGGCCAAGTTCGACGGTCGCCGGCAGCGGATCCTGCGGACCCGCGAGTTCCTGCAGATCGCGGGGCGGGCCGGCCGGGCGGGCTACGACACCGCCGGGTACGTCGTGGTGCAGGCGCCGGAGCACGTCATCGAGAACGAGCGCGCCAAGGCGAAGTCGAACGCCAAGAACGCGGCGCTGAGCCCCGAGAAGATGGCGAAGAAGAAGTCCAAGCCCCATCTGAGGAAGCCGCCCGAGGGCACCGTCGTCTGGACCGAGCAGACCTTCGACAAGCTGGTCGCCGGCGTCCCCGAACCGCTGGTCTCGCGGATGAAGGTCGACAACGCGATGCTCGTCAACGTCCTCTCGCGCGAGGAGGACGCCTTCCCGGTGCTGCGGCGGCTGCTCACCGACAACCACTCCGACCCACGCGAGCAGCGCCGGCTGGCCCGTCGCGCGCTGCGGCTGGCTCGCTCACTGCTGCGCTCCGGGATCCTCACCAGGCTGGACGAGCCGGACGAGTTCGGGCGCCGCTACGTGCTCACCGTCACCCTGCCCGAGGACTTCGCGCTCAACCAGGAGCTCGCCCACTTCGCGCTGGCCGCGCTGGACGTGCTCGACCCGGAGGCGGAGACCTACCCCCTGGACGTCGTCTCGGTGATCGAGGCGGTGCTGGAGCCCCCGCGGCAGGTCCTCTGGGCCCAGCAGCACGAGGCGCGCGGTGAGGCCATCGCGGCGATGAAGGCCGACGGCATCGAGTACGACGAGCGGATGCGGCTGCTCGAGGAGGTCACCTGGCCGCGGCCGCTCGCCGACCTGCTCGAGGCGACGTACGAGCTCTACCGCGAGAGCCACCCGTGGCTGGACCCGGCTGCGCTGGAGCCGAAGACGGTCGTGCGGGAGATGTGGGAGCAGGGGATGGGGTTCACCGACTTCGTCGGCCGCTACCAGCTGGCCCGCTCCGAAGGGCTGGTGCTGCGCTACCTCACCGACGCCTACCGCACCCTCCGCCAGACCGTCCCGGAGCGGCACCGTCCACCCGTGCTCGACGAGCTGGTCGAGTGGCTGGGGGAGACGGTCCGGCAGATCGACTCCTCGCTGCTCGACGAGTGGGAGGCGCTCTCCGACCCGGCCCACGTCCGCCCGGACGTGGCCGAGCACGCGCCGCCTCCGCCGCCGCGTCCGATCTCCGCGCAGCTGCGCCCGTTCCGCGTGATGATCCGCAACGCGCTGTGGCGCCGGGTCGAGCTGGCCGCCCGCGACGACGTGACCGGCCTGGCCGCGCTGGAGGTCGTGACCGCCGAGCTAGCCGACCCGCGGCTGGAGGTCGCCATGTCGCGGGCCGACTGGGACGCCGCCCTGGAGGGCTACTACGCCGACCACGACGAGATCCGGCTCGACGCGGACGCTCGCGGGCCGGAACTGCTGGCGATCGAGACGACCGGCCGGCTCTGGCCCCTGCGGCAGACCCTGCACGACCCGGCGGGCGACCACGACTGGGTCATCGAGGCGACCGTCGACCTCGACGCCTCCGACGTCGCCGGTGAGGCCGTCGTACTGGCCACCGCCCTCCGCCGCCTCTGACGCCGAGCCGTCGTTACTGCCGGGCA
>JAWWPK010000092.1:0-7854 GCA_033854925.1 Nocardioidaceae bacterium
TCCGGGCGAGATGGCTGATCGAAACCACGTCGTGAGCGACCGCGGTCCGCCCGTACCCTTCTCCGCATGATCTTCCGGATGTCCAGCCTGTTCGTGCGCACCCTGCGCGACGACCCCGCGGACGCCGAGGTCCCGAGCCACCGCCTCCTGGTCCGCGCCGGCTACATCCGGCGCGCCGCGCCCGGCATCTACACCTGGCTGCCGCTGGGGCTTCGGGTGCTGCGCAAGATCGAGAACATCATCCGCGAGGAGATGGACGGCATCGGCGCCCAGGAGCTGCTGTTCCCGGCCCTGCTGCCCCGCGGGCCCTACGAGGCGAGCGGTCGCTGGACCGAGTACGGCGCCGGCATCTTCCGGCTCAAGGACCGCAAGGACGACGACTACCTGCTCGGCCCCACGCACGAGGAGATGTTCACCCTCGTCGTGAAGGACCTCTACTCGTCGTACAAGGACCTGCCGCTGGCGATCTACCAGATCCAGACGAAGTACCGCGACGAGGCCCGGCCCCGCGCCGGGCTGCTCCGCGGCCGCGAGTTCGTGATGAAGGACAGCTACTCCTTCGACATCGACGACGCCGGCCTCGACGTGAGCTACCAGAAGCACCGCGACGCCTACATCCGGATCTTCGACAAGCTCGGCTTCGAGTACGTCATCGTCAAGGCCGAGGCCGGGGCCATGGGGGGCTCGAAGTCGGAGGAGTTCCTCGCGAAGGCCGTGGTCGGCGAGGACACCTACGTGCGGTGCACGCGCTGCGACTACGCGGCCAACGTCGAGGCCGTCGACACGCCCGTGCCCGCCCCCACGGCGTACGACGAAGCGCCGGCCGCGCACGCCGAGCAGACGCCGGACACGCCCACGATCGACACCCTGGTCGCGCACCTCGAGACCGCGTTCCCGCGGTCCGACCGGGCCTGGCACGCGGCGGACACGCTCAAGAACGTCGTCTTCTCGGTCACCCATCCCGACGGCACCGTCGAGGCGATCGCGATCGGCCTGCCCGGCGACCGCGAGGTCGACACCAAGCGGCTCGAGTCGAAGCTCGGTGAGGGCGTCGTCTTCGAGCCCTTCGGCGAGGCGGACTTCGCCCGACGGCCGGAGCTGGCCAAGGGTTACATCGGTCCCGGCGCGCTCGGGGAGAAGAAGCCCGCCGGCATCCGGTTCCTCCTCGACCCCCGTGTCGCCGATGGCACCCGCTGGGTCACCGGCGCGGACGTCCCCGGGAGCCACGTGCTCGACCTGGTGGCCGGCCGCGACTTCACCGGCGACGGCACCATCGACGTCGCCGAGGTCCGCGACGGCGACCCCTGCCCGGTCTGCGGCGCCACCGACGGCGGCGTGCTCGAGTCCGCGCGCGGCATCGAGATGGGCCACATCTTCCAGCTCGGTCGCAAGTACGCCGACGCGCTCGACCTCCAGGTCCTCGACGAGAACGGCAAGCGCGTCACGGTCACCATGGGCTCCTACGGCATCGGCCCGTCGCGCGCGGTCGCCGCGATCGCCGAGGGAACGCTCGACGAGCTGGGCCTCTCCTGGCCACGCAACGTCGCGCCCGCCGACGTCCACCTGGTGGCCACCGGCAAGGACGAGGAGGTCTTCGCCGCCGCCGAGCGGATCGCCACCGAGCTGTCCGCCGCCGGAGTCGAGGTCCTCTACGACGACCGGCCCGGCAAGGTCAGCCCCGGCGTGAAGTTCAAGGACGCCGAGATGCTCGGCATGCCGACGATCGTCATCGTGGGGCGCGATCTTGCCTCGGAGGGCACGGTCGAGGTCCGCGACCGCGCTTCTGGTGAGCGCGAGAACGTCGCCGCGGAGTCGGTGGTCGACCACATCGTGCGGGTGGTCAAGGCCTGAGCTCTGAAGCCCGCGCTGGGACGGGCTCGACCTGCGGTGGTCGGTCTGGGCGCGTTGGTTCCGCCCTGGGTAGGAGGACTGTCCAGCGCGAGTCCGGGAGGATCGCGGCATGGAACGCCGGAGCATCGACCTGCCCGCTGGGACGATCCACTACCGGGAGAGCGGTCCGACCGAGGGTCGCCCGGTGGTGTTCGTGCACGGGTTCCTCGTTGACGACACCCTCTGGTCCGATGTGCCCGAGCGGCTGGCCGAGGCGGGCTTCCACACGTACGCGCCGACCTGGCCGCTGGGGTCGCACACCACCGCGATGGACGAGGTCGCCGACCTGTCGCCGCGAGGGCTGGCGCAGGTGGTGCTGAGCTTTCTCGAGGCGCTCGACCTGCACGATGTGGTGCTGGTCGGCAGTGACACCGGCGGCGGGGTGAGCCAGCTCGTGGTCGATGCGGACCCGGGCCGGATCGGCCGGCTGGTGCTGACCAACTGCGACGCGTTCGAGACCTTCCCGCCGTTCCCGTTCGACCTGCTGTTCCGGCTGGCGCGGCACCCCGCCCCGACCCGGATCGTGCTGCAGTCGATGCGGTCGACGTTCCTGCGGCACAGCAAGCTGGGCTTCGGCTGGCTGGTCCGTCGCGACCTCGCACCCGAGGAGAGCCGGCGCTGGGTGGCGCCGTACCTCTCCGACGCGGGCGTACGTCGAGACGTGGCGACGTTCTGCCGCGGCTGGCATCCCGACGACCTGCGAGAGGTCTCGGAGCGGATGGCGAAGTTCGACCGTCCAGCGCTGCTCTGCTGGGCGCCGGACGACCCGTTCTTCAAGCACGAGCTCGCCAAGCGGCTGCTGGCGACCTTCCCGGATGCGACCTTGGTCGAGTTCCGCGGCGCCCGCACCTTCGTCTCACTGGACCAGCCCGAGCGGCTCGCCGAGGAGATCGTCGCCTGGGCTGGTTAGGTTCTGCACATGCCGATCGACGCCGTGATCTTCGACTGGGGCGGCACGCTCACCGCCTGGCACGACATCGACTTCCACGCCGAGTCGCTGGCGCTGGCGCAGGCGGTCGTGAACGCCGACCACGAGATCGACGTCTCGCGAGAGCTGCTGCACCAGGCCGGGAACACGATCTGGGGCCGCTCTCGCGACCACCAGCAGAGCGCCACGGTCGCCGACCTCTTCGACGAGGCCGGCCTCGAGCACGACCCGGAGCTGCTGGCTTCCTACTACGACTTCTGGGAGCCGCACACCTACACCGATCCCGCGGTGCGGCCGACCTGGGAGGCGCTCCGCGGGGACGGCATCAAGGTGGGCGTGCTGTCGAACACGATCTGGCCGCGCGCCTGGCACGAGCGGATCTTCGAGCGCGACGGCGTGCTCGACCTCATCGACGGTGACGTCTACACGAGCGAGATCCCGTGGACGAAGCCGTCTCCGCGCGCGTTCGCGAAGGCCATGGAGGCAGTGGGCGCCACCGACCCGGCGCGCTGCGTCTACATCGGTGACCGGCTCTTCGACGACGTCTGGGGTGCGCACAACGCCGGGCTGCGGGCGATCCACCTGCCACACAGCACGATCCCGCCCGAGCAGGTCGGGCACACCGAGGGTGAGCCGGATGCCGTCGTGGAGTCCCTCGACGAGCTCCCTGAGCTGGTCCGAAACTGGGGCTGACCTGCGCAAACGCAGTAACACGCAGGAAACCTGCGCGGCCAGCCGAGATACCCCTCCCCGTACAACTTTTGCAAGAACTTGCAATGCAGACTTGTGCAGCCATCGTTCCTCGCGATCCCCGACCGGGGCATTGCATAGTCATGGTCAGGACGAAGCAGGTGGGGACGGCCCAAGCCAGGGGGTCCCAGCGTCTCCTCAGCGGTCCGCGTACTCGTCGGCTCCGGGGAATATCTCGGGAGTTCCCCGGAACGACAGTTCGCGGGCCGCTGCGTCGTTCAGGAGCGCGACCGCCTCGAGCCGGCGTGACCCCGACGTGACCCCGACGAGGGCGGCGTACGTCGAGGCGCAGCCCCGCTCGATCGCCAGCGCCGCCGCGTAGCGGCCGTCGGTCGTGTCCAGCCCGGCCGGTGGGGTGTACGCCGGCGCAGCCGCCACAGGCGTGGCCGCCAGCGCCGCGATCTCGCCGATCAGGCTGTCCCGCCGGTCGCGGTGCGCCTCGTAGGCCGTCCGGAGCGCCAGGTAGAGGTCGGGCTCGGCGGTCGCGGAGCTGCGCGAGCCGAGCAGGCCGTAGACGTAGACCGCGGCGTGCTCGGCCGCCAGCGTCGCCTGCAGGGCGTCCAGCTCGGCGGTCATGCGGGGCCACCCGACTGCTGTGGCGGCGCGAGCGTCGAGAGGTGCTGCGTCGTGGACGCCGACATCGACGCGAGCAGCTTGGCCAGCGCTCCGCTGTCGGCACGGCCGGCGGCGTCGACGAGCGCGGCCTGGAGCTGGGACTCGCTGAGCCGGACCGCCTCGAGAGCGGCGACCGGGCCGGCCGGTCGCGACGCGGCGGCCTGGCTCGCCGGGTCGCCCTCGAGCACCTCGGCGTGCGCACGGTGGGCGTGGAGGAGTGGCGCAACGATCGGGCGGAGCTGCTTGAACCGGCGCGCGGCCTGGAGCACCGCGACCGCAGCGCCGAGCCGGGCCAGCACGTCGTCGACCAGTGCCTCGTCGGGAGTCCGCTCGGGCTCCTGGGTCACCGAGGGGGACGCGGACGGCGACGCGGTCGCATCCTTCTCGCCCAGGTCGTCGCCGGTGTCGCACCCGGCCGCGAGCACCGTCGCGGCGATCCCGCCGAGGGCGCCCGTGAGCGCCGTCCTCCGGCGTACGAGCGGAAGGTCGGGCGGCACGGCGCGACCATATCCGGGCCGCTCGGTGGGGCGGCTATCGTGAGTCGGAACAGCACCACAGCAGCACCCACAACCAGCAGTCCACAACAGCACACAGGGAGGTCGCCGCCGTGGCCAGCGCGCAGGACGTTCCCAAGGATCTAGCGCAGCGGGACCGGATCGAGCAGGAGCTCGCGACCCCCCTGAGTGTCCTCGGCCTCGACGTCGAGGCGGTGGAGCTGACCGCGGCCGGCAAGAGGAGCGTCCTGCGGATCGCGGTGGACGGCGACGAGGGCGTCACGCTGGACGACATCGCGAACGCGGCCAAGAAGGTCTCCGAGACGCTCGATGCCAGCGACGTGATGGGCGAGCAGTCCTACACGCTCGAGGTCACCTCGCGCGGCGTCGACCGCCCGCTGACGCTGCCCCGGCACTGGCGACGCAACACCGACCGGCTGGTCAAGGTGACCACCAGCGCCGGCGACACGTTCACCGGCCGGATCGTCGGCTCCGACGACGCAGCCGCGACGCTCGACGTCGAGGGCACCCAGCGCGAGGTCGCCTACGCCGACATCGCCAAGGCGCTGGTCCAGGTCGAGTTCAACCGCAAGCCTTCAGACCGGGAGTCGTGACCATGGACATCGATCTCAACATCCTGCGCAGCCTCGAACGCGAGAAGGAGATCTCCTTCGAGGTCCTGGTGGAGGCGATCGAGCAGGCCCTGCTCACGGCGTACCAGAAGACGCCGGGAGCGGCCGAGCACGCGCGCGTCCTCCTGGACCGCAAGTCCGGTCACGTGACCGTCTTCGCGGCCGAGCTCGACGACGAGGGCGAGCAGGTCGGGGAGTTCGACGACACGCCCGAGGGGTTCGGCCGGATCGCCGCGACCACCGCGAAGCAGATCATGCTGCAGCGGCTCCGCGACGCCGAGGACGACATCCGCTACGGCGAGTTCTCCGGCAAGGAGGGCGACATCATCTCCGGCATCATCCAGCAGGGCCGCAACCCCGACGACGTCATGGTCGACCTGGGCAAGCTCGAGGCGCTGCTGCCGATGGCCGAGCGGGTGCCGGGCGAGAAGTACGAGCACGGCACCCGGATCAAGTGCCTGGTGTTCTCGGTGCGCAAGGGGATGCGGGGCCCCCAGATCACGCTGTCGCGGTCGCACCCCAACCTGGTCAAGAAGCTGTTCGCCCTCGAGGTCCCCGAGATCGCCAACGGCACCGTGGAGATCGCCGCGATCGCCCGCGAGGCCGGGCACCGCACCAAGATCGCGGTCCGCTCGACCGCGTCCGGCGTCAACGCGAAGGGCGCCTGCATCGGCCCGATGGGCCAGCGGGTCCGCAACGTGATGTCGGAGCTGCACGGCGAGAAGATCGACATCGTCGACTGGTCCGACGACCCGGCCGAGCTCGTCGCCCAGGCGCTGTCGCCGGCCCGGGTCAACGCCGTCGAGATCGTCGACCTGGAGGCGCGCTCGGCGCGCGTCACCGTCCCCGACTTCCAGCTGTCGCTGGCCATCGGCAAGGAGGGCCAGAACGCCCGCCTCGCGGCCCGGCTCACCGGCTGGCGCATCGACATCAGGTCGGACGAGGCGGCTGAGCAGTGAGGCGCGAGGAACGAGCGCCTCACGTGGGCTCAGCCGGGTTGAGCAAGCCACGCGACTGAGGAACGAAGTCGCGTGAGCGCGTCGAAACACACCGCAGGGAAGGCAGGGACTGGCCTGCACATCGCGGGTGACGGCCCGACCGGGGTGCTCGTGCTCGCCGGCTCGAGCGGCCGGGTCGAGGAGGACCGCTGTCGGGTGCTGGCCGGGCTGGGCGCCACGGCGGCGTCGTACCGATGGTTCGGCGAGACGATCGACCGGGTGCCGCTGGAGTCGTTCGAGGACGCCTTGTCGTCCCTCCACGAACGCTGCGAGCGGCTGGTCGTGCTCGGGACGTCGAAGGGCGGCGAGGCGGCGCTGCTGCTCGGTGCCCTGCACCCCGAGATCGACGCCGTGGTCGCCATCTCCGCGCCGCACGTCGTGTGGGCGGGACTGTCGCAGGAACGGCCGCAGCGGTCGTCGTTCACCCGAGGTGGTGAGCCGCTCTCGTTCGTGCCCTACGACGACGACTGGGAGCCGGACACCGACCCGGCCGAGTTCGTCGGCCTGTACGAGCAGAGCCTCGAGACGTACGCCGACCGGGTGCCGGCGGCGCGGATCCCGGTCGAGCGGATCACTGGGGAGGTGGTGCTGGTCGCGGGCGGTGACGACCGGCTCTGGCCCTCGTGCGACTCCGCCGAGCAGATCGTCGGCCGGCGTAGCGCGGTCGGCCTCCGCACCGAGCTGGTCAGCCACCCGCGGGCCGGGCATCGGGTCGTGCTGCCGGGTGAGGCGCGGCTCGCGGCCTCGCACCTCGTGCACGGCGGTAGTCCGGAGACGGACGCGGCACTCGGCGCGCTGGTCTGGCCCCACCTCGAGGAGCTGCTCGGCTAGGAGGGCTCCAGGCACTCCGCCGGTAGGTCGAACCAGCGCAGGTGCTCGAAGTCCGCACTCACCCGGTCGCCGACGCCCTCCTCGCAGATGACGTCCGGGAGCGAGTCGAACAGCGCGACGGCCTCCGAGAGGTAGCCGGCCAGGGCGCTCTCCGGCGCGGTGTCGTGTTCGACCGGGTAGGTGAGCAGGCCGTCAGCGTCGTAGGACAGATGGGTCAGCCGCAGCGGCGGCTCGACCGGGCCGGCGCGGTGCTGCCAGAGGCCGGTCATCGGGTCGAAGCAGTACTGCGGCGCGAGCTTGTGGCCGTGGTCGGCGATGAGCGCGACGGCGCGGACGACGTACTCGAAGACCGGCTCGCTCACGAAGTAGTTGAAGTTGATCCTCACCCATCCCGGCTTGATCCCCTCGCAGCCCCCGGTGATCTCGCGCTCGAACTCGTGGGACCGCTCGAGGTCGATGCCGAGCAGCCGGTGGCCGTAGGGGCCGGCGCACGAGCAGCCGCCGCGGCTCTGGATGCCGAACAGGTCGTTGAGGATCGCCACCACCAGGTTGTGGTGCAGGTAGCGGCCGTCGCGGCGAACCGCGAACGACACGATCGACAAGCGCTGCGCCTCGAGGTTGCCCAACACGGTGATGTTGCGATGGTCGTTTAGCCGGGTCAGCGCGCGCTGCAGCAGCTGTTCCTCGCGCCGCCGGATGAGGTCGAAGCCAACGGC
>JAWWPK010000093.1:0-4191 GCA_033854925.1 Nocardioidaceae bacterium
AAGCAGCCGCCCGCGACGCGGCACGCCTGTCGGCGCGGGCACCCCCGTCCCGAAGTCCCGGCAACCCGGTGCCACGAGCGCAGACCCAGACCCCAACCCACCCTCAGCTGACGTAGGACAGCATCGCCACCCTCGGGTCGAGGCCGATCTGCTCGGCCCGGGCTCCCGCCAGGTCACGGAGCTCGGCATGCGCGGCCGTGTCGTTGGCCGCGACGGCGGCCGCGAAGGCGTAGATTTTCTCCTTCGGGACCGGGGTGCCGGCCAGGCCGACCACGTCGTCGTCGATGGTGACCGAGAACGAGTCGAGACCGGTGGCACCGTCGACGGAGGCGGTCCGGATCTGGAACAGCTCGCGGCTGACCGGGCGGAGCACGACGAGGCTGGTCGTGGAGCGCCAGGCAACGTCCCGGATCTGCCCCTCGGGGTTCGTGGGATCGGTGATCTCGTCGGCGGCCAGTGCCCGCGCGACCTGCCCGTCGCCCGTCGTGAGGATGCGGCTCACCACGATCGAGTCGTGCTCGGCGTCCTCACGGATCACTGCGATCAGCCGAGAGCCGTCGCGGGAGACCAGGAAGTCCTTGACGTCCTGGTTGCTGATGCCCTGCACGTCGAGCACGTGCATCTTGCCCTTGCGGTAGTAGTAGACGACAGCCCCGGACCTTCGGCGATCCACCTCCCAGAGCCGGCCGCTGAAGTCCCACACCGGGCGCAGCAGGTCCTCGCCGGTGTCGATCAGCTTCGTGGGGTCGGTGCCGCTGTCCTTGACCGGGCCCAGCCACAGCGTGCTCCCGGACGTCGAGACGGCAGCGACCTGCTCGGCGCGAAGGTCGGGCGACACCGTGCGCAGGGCGTACCCGGCCTGGCCGAACGGACCGGTGACGTTCTCCAGGTTCTGCGGGCTGCCGCCCACCATCAGCCCGTCCCGAAGCCCGTACAGCTGCGTGCTCGACCCGGCGACGTACGGCGCGTACTCGTGCCCGTGATCGACGCCGAACTCCGTCTCGCCCGGCAGCCGCACCTGCTGGCCGTCGATGAAGACCCGGAACCGGACGATGGCGGAGTCCTGCTGCAGGGTCCAGGCGAGCTGGGAGACCAGCAGCTCGGACTGGTCCGACGAGGGCATCTCGGCGTCGGCCGCGTCGCTGGTCAGGTCGACATCGGCAACGCCACTCGGCGACACCCGTACGGAGACCACGGAACGCAGCCCCGGCGGCAGGTAGCTCAGCTCGGTGAGTCCGGGCGCCGGGCCCTGCAGCAGCCCGTTGACCAGCGTCGAGGCGAACTGCCGTCCGCGCGGCACGAAGATCGGCTCAGGGACGAGCACGGTCGACGAGGGGTCGAAGAAGTACAGCGAGACCTGCTGGAACCGCTGCTCGAACCACGACTGCGGCACGATGACGTGCGGCGGCGGCCGGTCGATCCGCCACTCACCGCCCTCGAGCTCCATCGGGAACGTGACCGTCGACTCGTCCTCCGACAGCGGTCCGAGCCAGGCTCCGCGTTCGTCGATGCGGTCGGCATCGATCAGCTTCGCCTCGACCGGGTTGTTGCCGCGAGGGGTGAGCACCCCGCCGTAGATCACCAACCCGGTGGGCTTCCAGCCCGCGCTCGCGTCCTGGGTGAGGTACTCGCGGGCCACCGACGTCCGGACCGCGGGGGTCGCGGTCATCGCGTCGAGGAAGCCGTTCACGATGTCCTCCTGAGAGGCGCCCTTCTTCGGCCGGGGCGGGTCGATGTTCGCGGGCTGGTCGGCGCGGTCAGAGCCGGTCGTGGTGGTCTCGGTGACCTTTCCGCTGTCGGGCATGCCGATCCCACACGCACTGAGCACCAGACCTGCAGCGGCGGCCCACGCGGCCGTACGGCGCCTCACCGGACCGGCTCCGGCGCGTCTTCTGGCACCAGCGGCAGGGGGCTCTGCCGCAGCGAGCCGCCGACCCGACGCGGCAGCGTGAGCCGGAACTGCGACCCCTCTCCCGGGCGGCCCCAGGCCTGCAGCCACCCGCCGTGCAGGTGCGCGTCCTCCATCGAGATCGAGAGGCCCAGGCCGGTGCCGCCGCTGGTGCGCGCGCGGGCCGGGTCGGCCCGCCAGAACCGGTTGAAGACCATGGCCGACTCGCCCGGCGCCAGCCCGATGCCGTAGTCCCGCACCGCGATGGCGGCAGCCTGCTCGTCACCGTCGACCCGGAGGACCACCAGCGCGGTGCCGGCGCGTTTGGTGTCCGGGTGGGCGTGGTCGATCGCGTTGGTGACGAGGTTGCGGACGACGCGTTCCACGCGGCGTACGTCGGCCTCGGCCAGGCACGGGTGGTCCGGCGCCTCGACCACCAGCCGCACCTTGCGCTGGTCGGCCAGCGCACGGGTGGCCTCGACGACGCGGTGGGCGACGTCCACGAGGTTGACGTCGTCGGTGTCGAGCACGGCGGCACCCGCATCGAAGCGGCTGATCTCGAGCAGGTCGACCAGCAGGGTCTCGAACCGGTCGAGCTCCTTCTGCAGCAGCTCGGCGGCGCGTCCGGTCGCCGGGTCGAAGTCGCGACGGGCGTCGTGCAGCACGTCGCCGGCCATCCGCACCGTGGTCAACGGCGTACGGAGCTCGTGCGAGACGTCGGAGACGAACCGCCGCTGCACCCGGCTCAGCTCCTCGAGCTGGCGGATCTGCCGCTGCAGGTTGGATGCCATCTGGTTGAACGACGTCGCGAGCCGCGCCAGGTCGTCCTCGCCCGACACTCGCAGCCGCTCCTGCAGCCGTCCGGCAGCGAGTCGCTCGGCGACCTGCCGCGCCATGCGCACAGGCGTCACGACCTGACGGGTGACCAGCCAGCTCACGCCCGCGACGAGCAGCAGCATCAGGGTGCCCGCGGTGAGCAGCGCCCGGGCCACGAGCTGCATGGTGGCCTGCTGCTCGTCCAGCGGGAACAGGAAGTAGATGGTGTAGGTGCTCCCGTCGGCGGGCAGCTGCACCTGGGCGCCCGCCGCGATGCCGGGCTCGTGGCTGATGATCTTGTCCTCGCCGTTGGTCCTCGCGATCGAGGTGTAGGTCCACGCCGAGGAGGCGCCCGGCTGGGCGAAGTGCTCCTCGAGCGAGCCCGGGACGCTGAGCGCCGAGAACTGGCTGCTCGACTCGGTGCCGCCGTCGGCGATCCGGACCCCTTCACCGGCCGGACCGGCCACCACCACGCCGTATCCCCGCGTGGTGCCGTGCCCGATGATCAGGTCGGTCAGGTCACGTCGCTGGAGCGATGCGTCGGCGTCCTGCCCCGAGGCGGACGCGAGCCGGCCGTTGGCCTCCTGCACCTCGTCGGCCACCGCGCCGTTGACCGCCTTGACCCGCTGGTCGAGCAGGCCGTCGCGGGTCTGCTGGAGCAGCAGCCAGCCGACCGCGGCGATGACGACAGCAGTGAGGATGACGGTGCTGGCCACGACCCGGGCCTGGATCGAACGGCGCCAGAACGTCAGCCCGCGACGGAGGGAGCCGGGGAGACGGCGCGGGGCGCGGGCGCGGAGCAAAGGCCCGGCTCCTACGCGGTGCCGGCCTTGTAGCCGACGCCCCTGACCGTCACCACGATCTCCGGGCTCTCGGGGTCGTGCTCCACCTTCGAGCGGAGTCGCTGCACGTGCACGTTGACCAGCCGGGTGTCTGCCGCGTGCCGGTAGCCCCACACCTGCTCGAGCAGCACCTCGCGGGTGAACACCTGCCACGGCTTGCGGGCCAGGCAGACCAGCAGGTCGAACTCCAGCGGCGTCAGGTTGATCGGCTCGCCGCCGCGGGTGACCGAGTGGCCGGCGACGTCGATGGACAGGTCGCCGATGGTCAGGGACTCCTGAGCCGCGCGGTCGTTGCGGCGTACGCGGGCGCGGATCCGGGCGACCAGCTCCTTGGGCTTGAACGGCTTGACGACGTAGTCGTCGGCGCCCGACTCCAGGCCGACCACGACGTCGACGGTGTCGCCCTTGGCGGTGAGCATGACGATGGGTACGCCGGACTCCGCGCGGATCTCCCTGCAGACGTCGATGCCGTCCTTGCCCGGCAGCATCAGGTCGAGCAGCACCACGTCGGGCCGGAACGAGCGGAAGGCTGCCATCGCCTCGTCGCCACGCATGACGATCTGGCTGAGAAAGCCCTCGTTGCGCAGCACAAGCGTCAACATCTCGGCCAGGGCCGCGTCGTCATCGACGACCAGGACCCGGGGC
>JAWWPK010000094.1:0-5245 GCA_033854925.1 Nocardioidaceae bacterium
GGCCGGTGAGCCGTGGTTCAGTCCCAGCCCGGCCGTACGTGGTTTCGAGACGGTTGCTTCGCAACCTCCTCAACCAGCGATGGGGAGAGCTATCGGCCTTTGAACTCAGCAGGTCGCTTCTCGCTGAACGCCCGGGGTCCCTCCTTGGCGTCCTCGGACGAGAACACCGCAGCGCCGACGCGGGCGTCGTCGGCCCAGCAGTCCTCCTCGTGCTTGCCCTCGGAGTCGCGCATCGTCTTGAGGATCGCCTGGACGGCGAGCGGGCCGTTGGCCGCGACCAGGTCCGCGATCTCGTGTGCCTTGGCCAGCGCCTGCCCGTCCGGGACGACGTGGCCGATCAGGCCGAGCTCCTTGGCCTCGGGCGCCAGGATGTGCCGTCCGGTGAGCAGCAGGTCGGCGGCGACCGTGTAGGGGATCTGGCGGACCAGGCGCACCGCGGAGCCGCCCATCGGGTACAGGCTCCACCTGGCCTCGGAGATGCCGAACTTCGCGGACTCGCCGGCGACTCGGATGTCGGTGCCCTGCAGGATCTCGGTGCCGCCCGCGATCGCCGGCCCCTCGACGGCGGCGATCAGGGGCTTGGTGAGCCGGAACCCCTTGAGCAGCGGCTTGATGATCGTCGGGTCGTACTCGCCGGACTCGAAGCTTTCGCTCGGCGGCTTCTTGTCGGCCGCCTTGAGGTCCATGCCGGCGCAGAAGTAGCCGCCCGCGCCGGTCAGGATGCAGACCCGGATCTCCGGGTCCTCGTTCACCCGGTCCCAGGCGTCGGACATGATCGCGAGCATCTCGCCGGAGAGGGCGTTGCGCGCCTCGGGCCGGTTCATCGTGACGACGAGCTTGTGGCCGTCCTGCTCGACGAGGCAGTGCCGCCCGGTGTCGACATCGTCGCTGGTCACAGGGGGGATCGTAGACCGAAACGAGAACGTGTTCTAGTCTTGCGCCCGTGGCGCTGAACATCGCAGACCTCTTCGAGCACGCCGTCGACGCAGCCCCGGGCAACCTGGCACTGAAGGTCGGGGACCGGGTCGCGACGTACGCCGATCTGGAGCGCGACAGCAACCGGCTGGCGCACTACCTGGCCGCTCAGGGGGTGCGGCCGGGGGACCACGTCGCGATCTACTCCAAGAACTCCATCGAACACGTCGTCGCCGTGCTGGCGACGGTGAAGCTCCGCGCCACGACGATCAACGTCAACTACCGCTACGTCGAGGGCGAGCTCGACTACCTCTTCGACAACGCCGACGTGGTGGCGCTGCTGTTCGAGCGCACGTACGCCGGCCTGGTCGCCAGGTGCGCGCCCAAGCACCCGCGGCTGACGACGTTCGTGGCCCTGCCCGACGTCACCGATCCGGACAACGCGGACGACGTTGCCGGGTTCGGCGGCGTCACCCTCGACGAGGCCATCGCGGGACAGAGCGCCGAGCGGGACTTCGACGAGCGCAGCCCCGACGACATCCACATCATC
The DNA here is from genome assembly GCA_033854925.1 of Nocardioidaceae bacterium. Lineage (GTDB taxonomy): Bacteria > Actinomycetota > Actinomycetes > Propionibacteriales > Nocardioidaceae > Nocardioides. Next base: position 1,466 of record JAWWPK010000094.1, read on the forward strand.
TACACCGGCGGCACCACCGGCTTCCCGAAGGGCGTCATGTGGCGTCACGAGGACTTCTGGCGGGTGCTCGGCGGGGGCATCGACTTCTACACCGGCGAGCCGCTGGAGGAGATGAGCCAGTCCGCGCAGGCCAACGACCCGCGGATGACCACCTTCCCGCTGAGCCCGCTGATGCACGGAGGCGCCCAGGCCGGGCTGCTGATGCACCTGTTCGCCGGCCACCTGACGGTCCTGGAGCCGAAGTTCGACCCGAAGCGCACCTGGGAGATCATCGAGAAGGAAGGCGTCCAGCTGATCTTCATGACCGGCGACGCCATGGCCCGCCCGCTGATCGAGGAGTACGAGCGCAAGGCCGCCACCGGCACGCCCTACGACGGGTCCAGCCTGTTTGCGATCTCCAGCAGTGCCGCGATCTTCAGCCCGGACGTGAAGAAGCGCTGGATGGACGTGTTCACCAACGCCGTGTTCACCGACTCGGTCGGCGCGACCGAGACCGGCTTCCACGGCATGGGCATGCAGGACAAGTCGGCGATCAGCACCGACGGCCCCGTCATCGGCGTCGGCCCCGGCACGGTCGTCCTCGACGACGACAACCGGGTGCTCGACCCCGTGGCCGACGTCGGCAAGGTCGGGCGGCTCGCCCGCGGCGGCCACGTGCCGGTCGGCTACTACAAGGACCCCGAGAAGTCGGCCGCGACGTTCCTCGTGATCGATGGCCAGCGCTTCTCGGTGCCCGGCGACTTCGCCCGCATCGAGGAGGGCAACCGGCTCACGCTGCTGGGCCGCGGCTCCAACTGCGTCAACACCGGCGGGGAGAAGGTCTACCCGGAGGAGGTGGAGATGGCGGTCAAGGCACACCCGGCGGTCTACGACTGCCTCGTGGTCGGCGTACCGGACGAGAAGTACGGCCAGGCGGTCGCCGCCGTGGTCGAGCTCCGCGAGGGGACGACCCTCGAGCTCGAGGAGCTGCGCGACTTCCTGCGCGCGCACCTGTCCGGCTACAAGCTGCCGCGGTCGCTGACCGTCGTGCCCCAGATCCCGCGAAACGCGACGGGCAAGGCGCAGTACCCCAAGGCCAAGGAGATGGCGCTCGATGCGCACGCAGCTGTGTGACGAGTTCGGGATCGACTACCCGATCTTCGCGTTCACTCCGTCCGAGCACGTAGCCGCAGCGGTCTCGCGGGCGGGCGGCCTCGGCGTGCTCGGCTGCGTGCGGTTCAACGACACCGAGGAGCTCGAACGCGTCCTCACCTGGCTCGACGACAACACCGACGGCAAGCCCTACGGCGTCGACATCGTGATGCCGATGAAGATCCCCACCGAGGGCACCTCGGTCGACCTCGGCGCGATGATCCCCGAGGAGCACCGGAAGTTCGTCGACGAGACGCTGCTCAAGCTCGGCGTGCCGCCACTGCCGGAGGGCGAGGGCCGGGAGGGAGTCCTCGGCTGGCTGCACTCGGTGGCCCGGTCGCACCTCGACGTCGCGCTGAAGCACCGTCCGGTGCTGATCGCCAACGCGCTCGGCTCGCCGCCGGTCGACGTCATCGAGAGCTGCCACGAGCACGGCATCAAGGTGGCCGCGCTGGCCGGCGCAGCCAAGCACGCGCTCTCGCACGTCAAGAACGGTGTCGACATCATCGTGGCCCAGGGCTACGAGGCCGGCGGCCACACCGGCGAGGTCGCCTCGATGGTGCTCACTCCCGACATCGTGGACGCGGTGGGCCCCGATGTGCCCGTGCTCGGCGCCGGCGGCATCGGCTCCGGACGCCAGGTCGCCGCGTCGCTCGCGCTGGGCGCCCAGGGCGTGTGGACGGGCTCGATCTGGCTCGGCACCGAGGAGTACCGCAACCTGGCCAGCAACAAGGGCTGGGAGACCGCCTTCACCCGCGCCACCTCCTCCGACACGGTCCGCACCCGGATCTACACCGGCAAGCCGGCCCGGCTGCTCAAGACCAAGTGGACCGAGGCCTGGGCCGAGGCAGACGCCCCCGAGCCGCTCCCGATGCCGCTGCAGAACCTGCTCGTGGCCCAGGCCCACAACCGGATCAACGCGTCCAACGACCCCGACGTGATCTCGATGCCGATCGGCCAGATCGTCGGCCGCATGAACGAGGTGCGCCCGGTCGCCGACGTGATCGCCTCGCTGGTGGCCGAGTACGAGGAGGCCGTCGACCGGTTGGAGACCTACCGGAAGTAGGTCACTCCAGGAAGCCGAGCAGTGCGGAGGCGACCTGCTCCGGTGCCTCCTCGGCCTGGTGGTGGCCGCTGTCGATGACGCGGTGCTCGAGCGGTCGCTCGAGCCAGGGCGACCAGATTTCCGCTGGGTCACCGTGGAGGTCGAGGTCGTCGTACGCCGACTCGAGCAGGAGGGTCGGGCAGCTGATCCGGTGGCCCGCCGCCCGGTCGGCCTCGTCGTGCAGCCGGTCGATGCCGAGGCCGGCCCGGTAGTCCTCGCACATGCCGTGGACGACCGCAGGGTCGCGGAACGCCGACCACACGTCCTCGTGGTTGCCGGCGCCCATCTCGTCCGGCCCCGGCGTGCGGTACCAGCCGTCCGGGTCGGCGTTGATCACCCGCTCGGCGGGCTTGTCCGTCTGACCGAGGAACCACCAGTGCCACCATGCCTGGGCGAACGCCGCATCGGTGCGCTCGAGGTGCTCGACCAACGGCAGCCCGTCCATGACCACCAGCCGCTGCACCGCCTCGGGATGGTCGAGTGCCGCCCGGTAGGCCACCGCAGCGCCGCGGTCGTGGCCGACCACTGCGAAGTGGTCGTGGCCCAGGTGCCGCATCAGGGCAATCACATCGGCGGCCATCGCCCGCTTCGACGACTGTGCGTGGTCCGGCAGGTCAGGTGGCAGCGTCGACCGGCCGTAGCCGCGCAGATCAGGACAGACGACGGTGTGCTTCTCCGCCACCCGCGGCGCCACGGCGTACCACGTCGTGTGGGTCCGCGGGTGGCCATGCAGCAGCACCACAGGGGTGCCGCTGCCACCGTGGCGGACCCGCAGCCTCACCTCGCCCACGTCGACGGTGTCCAGCGTGAAGTCATCGAACACGCTGGACCCGGTAACCGATGTGGGACCTGGCCCACGCGTTGTCGTCCTGCAGACTCAGACGGGCACGTCGTCGATGCACATGATGTTGCCCTCGCTGTCGGTGAACCACGCGGCGTGGCCCATCTCGGGGATCGTCGCGATGTCGCCGTCCCAGCTGACCCCGGGCATTTCGTAGTGCTCGAACGTGACGCCCTTGTCCTTGAGCGCGCCCACCTCGCCGTCGATGTCTGCGACGTGCCACTGGGCGATCGTGTGGCCCGCCTGGCCGGCGAACTCGGTCTCGTAGAGGAAGAACGACGTCCCGCCCGCCGTCGTGTAGACGAGACCGCCGTCGCCCTCCTGCACCGGCGTGAGACCGAGCTTGTCTGCGTAGAAAGCTCGAGCTCGGTCCAGGTCTGCTGCGGGGACGTTGGCGGTCACCTTGCTGTCGTTGAGCATCTTCGCAACGTAGTCCGACTCCGGGCGGGACGAAAGGAGTCGCGGCAGTACGACTCCGAATGGATTCAGGGCTCGGGGCAGTCCGGGCACGGGCTGAACGTTCCCGTCCAGCCCCGGCGCTCGAGCAGGCTGGCCACTTGGCGGATGGTCTGACACCCGTGCCGGAGCACCAGTCCGTAGGTAAGCCGGAGCGTTGTTCCGTCGTCCGTCACTTTCGCCTCGAGGTCCCGCTGCGCATCTCGGTCGCGAGCCACGCTCGTGTCGTGGAAGATGCGGCCATCCA
>JAWWPK010000095.1:0-5067 GCA_033854925.1 Nocardioidaceae bacterium
ACCCGGGCGACCGCAAGGGCCTCCCGCAGCCGCTCGTCGAGGACCTCGAGGAACGACGCCTCGAGGCCGAGGATGGAGGTGGCGTGAATGCGCACCTTCGGGTGCCGGGCGGAGGCCTCGGCAACGGCGGACGGGACGTCCACCTTGGCGTGGTAGGCCTCCGTCAGCAGGAGGGGTACGACGACGACCTCCTCGTGGCCGGCCTTCACCAGCCGGTCCACGACCGTGTGGAAGTCCGGCTTGGAGAGCTCGAGGAACGCGGCCTCGATCTTGAGGTCCGGGCGCAGCGCGCGGACCTCGCTGACCAGGGCCTTGATCGTGGCGGCGGAGCGGCGGTCCCGGCTACCGTGCGCCAGGGCCACCAGGGCAGGAGCGGCCATCTCAGGGCCTCCCTTCAGGGTTGTGCAGCAGCCGAGTCATGAGTGGATCCCACACTCGGTCTTGTTGGTGCCGGCCCACCGGCCGCTGCGGGCGTCCTCGCCCGGAGCGACCCGGCGGGTGCATGGAGCGCAGCCGATGGAGGGGTAGCCGTCGTAGACCAACGGGTTCACGAGCACCCCGTTGTCGGCGATGTAGCGCTCCACCTGCTCGTCGCTCCATCGCGCGAGCGGGGAGACCTTGACCTTGCCCTTCTTGGCGTCCCAGCCGATCACCGGAGCGATGACGCGGTTGTGGGTCTCGGCGCGACGCAGCCCGGTGGCCCACGCGTCGTACTCCGCGAGCGCCTCGGTCAGCGGCTTGACCTTGCGCAGCGCGCAGCACAGGTCGGGGTCGGTCTTGAAGAGGTCCTTGCCGTACGCCGCGTCCTGCTCGGCGACGCTCTGCACGGGAGTGATCGTGAGCAGGTTGACGTTGAGCGTGGAGGCCACGGCGTCGCGGGTGCCGATCGTCTCGATGAAGTGGTAGCCGGTGTCGAGGAAGACCACGTCGATGCCGGGCACCACCTTGGCGGCGACGTCAGCCAGCACCGCGTCGCCCATGGACGACGTGATGCAGAACCGGTCGCCGAAGGTGGCGGCGGCCCACTCGATGATCGTCTCGGCCGGCGCGAGCTCGAGCTCGGCACCCCAGTGCGACACCAGCTCGCGGAGCTCCTCGGGGGAGCGGCCGTGGGTCTCGATGCCCCGCGACGCGCGGGCGGTGTTGGTGGTCGCAGCGCTCATTTGCCGGCACTCCCTGAAGTCGGTGGCTGCTCGACCAGTTGGGGCCTCACGAGACCGAGCATCTTCAGGGAGAAGGCGCGCAGGCACCCGCGGCATTCCCACGAGCCGTGCGCCTCGTCGTGCGGCCAGAGGTCCTGCTCGGCGCAGTAGGGGCAGTACAGCGGGAAGGCGCGCTCGCTCATGCGGGTGCTCCTTCGAGTGTCTTCTCGCCGCGGAGCAGCTCCTCGTCGGCGCGCGCGACCCAGGTCGCGAACGACTCGTCGGCGGCGCGGTCGGCCAGGTAGTTGCTGACCACGACGGTCACGTAGTCGTCGAGCCCCTCGCTGGTCACCTTGTGCGCGCGGAGCTTGCGTCCGAAGTTGGCCTGCAGCCCGGTCGCACCGCCGAGGTGCACCTGGAAGCCGCCGACCTGCTCGCCCTCGTGCATGACGAGCTGGCCCTTGAGGCCGATGTCGGCGACCTGGGTGCGGGCGCAGGCGTTGGGGCAGCCGTTGACGTTGACCGAGATCGGCACGTCCAGCTCGGGGAAGCGCCTCTCGAGCTCCTCGACGAGGTCCCGGGCCCGCGCCTTGGTCTCGACGATGGCGAGCTTGCAGAACTCGATGCCGGTGCAGGCCATCGTGTTCTGCCTCCAGTACGACGGCCGGGCCGGCAGGCCGATGCCGTCCAGGGCCGCCGCCAGCGGCTCCACCTGGTCGGGCGCCACGCCGATGAGCACGATCTTCTGGTACGGCGTGAGGCGGGCGCCTTCGACGGCGTACTCGTCCATCAGGTCGGCGAGCTCGACGAGCTTGGTGCCGGAGATCCGGCCGGCGATCGGCGCGACGCCGACGTAGAAGTTGCCGTCCTTCTGCTCGTGCACGCCGACGTGGTCGCGGTGGCCGGTGGGGGAGGGCGGCGAGTCGCAGCTGACGAGCTCGCGGCCGAGGTACTCCTTCTCCAGCACCTCGCGGAACTTCGCCACGCCCCAGTCGGCGACGAGGAACTTCAGGCGGGCGCGCGAGCGCAGCCGTCGGTAGCCGTAGTCGCGGAAGATCGAGGTGACGCCCTCCCAGATGTCAGGAACGTCCTCGGTCGGCACCCAGACGCCCAGCTTCTGGGCCAGCATCGGGTTGGTGGACAGCCCGCCACCGACCCAGACGTCGAACCCGGGACCGTGAATGGGGTGCACGGTGCCGACGAACGCGACGTCGTTGGTCTCGGGGGAGACGTCGTGGCTGGGGTGGCCGGTCAGGGCGGTCTTGTACTTGCGCGGCAGGTTGGAGTACTCCGGGTTGCCGACCGCGCGCCGCTTGATCTCGACCAGCGCCTCGGACCCGTCGATGATCTCGTCCTTGGCGACGCCGGCGACCGGGGAGCCGAGGAACGGCCGCGGCGAGTCGCCGCACGCCTCGGTGCTGTCCAGCCCCGCGTCGTCCAGCTTCTGCCAGATCGCCGGGACGTCCTCGATCCGGATCCAGTGGAACTGGATGTTCTCCCGGTCGGTCACGTCGGCGGTGTCCCGCGCGTACTCCTGGCCGATCTCGCCGAGCGCCCGGACCGTGGCGGCGGGCAGCAGCCGGCCGTCGGAGCGGACCCGCAGCATGAAGAACTCGTCGTCGAGCTCCTCCTCCTCGAGCATCGCGGTCTTGCCGCCGTCGAAGCCGGGAGCGCGCTGGGTGTAGAGCCCCATCCACCGGAACCGGCCGCGCAGGTCGGCGGGGTCGATCGAGGCGAAGCCGCGCTTGCTGTAGATGTTCAGGATCCGGTCGCGGACGTTGAGGGGGTCGTCGTCCTTCTTGGACTGCTCGTTCTTGTTCAGCGGCTCGGTGTAGCCGAGCGCCCACTGGCCTTCACCGCGCTTGGGGCGCGGGATCTCCGTGTGGGCCGCCTTGCGAGCGGAGAAGCGCAGATCGGACATGCGGTGGGTGGTCCTTCGCTGTGGAGAGGTGCCGCACTCGACGATGAGTGCAAGCGTCCTGCTCGACGGATGTGGACAGCGACTCAGCGGGACCGACAGATCATGCTGCGCGTGCGCATGAGGTCCACGTGGCGACGTACCACGAGGTGCGCATGCGTTGCAGAACTGATCATGGGGACCAGTCTCAGACCGTGGACCGGCGTCCCACAAATGCGAATCTCGTGATGTGAGACGCCAGTCCATCATTTGATATGCAACGGACCGTTCAGGCGGGCGGCGTGACCGCCGCCACACGGCTGCGGCGGCGGTTCGGCCCGACAGCGACAGGAACCCAGACTGCCAGTCATGGTGGGCAAAACCCCACCCCGTGCTTCTAGGGTGTGGCCATGGCCGACATCGACGCGCTGACCAGCTCCGCCTACACGCAGGCCCTGGAGGTGATCGCCTCGGTCGAGCCGCGGATCGCCGAGGCGACCCGCCAGGAGCTGATCGACCAGCGAGGCTCGCTGAAGCTGATCGCGAGCGAGAACTACGCCTCCCCGGCGGTGCTGCTGACCATGGGCACCTGGTTCAGCGACAAGTACGCCGAGGGCACGATCGGACACCGCTTCTACGCCGGCTGCCAGAACGTCGACACCGTCGAGACGATCGCCGCCGAGCACGCCCGCGAGCTGTTCGGCGCGCCGTACGCCTACGCCCAGCCGCACTCGGGCATCGACGCCAACCTGGTCGCCTACTGGTCGATCCTGGCCCACCGGGTCGAGGGCCCGTGGCTGGAGAAGTACGGCGCCAAGAACGTCAACGACCTCACCGACGAGGACTGGGAGCTGCTGCGTCACGAGCTCGGCAACCAGCGGCTGCTCGGCATGAGCCTCGACGCCGGTGGCCACCTCACCCACGGCTTCCGGCCCAACATCAGCGGCAAGATGTTCCACCAGCAGCAGTACGGCACCGACCCGGAGACCGGGCTGCTCGACTACGACGTGGTCGCGGCCAAGGCCCGGGAGTTCAAGCCGCTGGTGCTGGTGGCCGGCTACTCGGCGTACCCGCGCCGGGTGAACTTCGCCAAGATGCGCGAGATCGCCGACGAGGTCGGGGCGACGCTGATGGTCGACATGGCGCACTTCGCCGGGCTGGTCGCCGGCAAGGTCTTCACCGGCGACGAGGACCCGGTCCCGCACGCCCACATCACCACGACCACCACCCACAAGTCGCTGCGCGGCCCCCGCGGCGGCCTGGTGCTGGCGACCGAGGAGTACGCGCCCTCGGTCGACCGCGGCTGCCCGATGGTCCTCGGCGGCCCGCTCTCGCACATCATGGCCGCGAAGGCGGTGGCGCTGGCCGAGGCCCGGCAGGACTCGTTCCGCGGCTACGCCCAGGACATCGCCGACAACGCGAAGTCGCTGGCCGAGGGTTTCCTGACCCGCGGCGCGAACCTGGTGACCGGCGGCACCGACAACCACATCGTGCTGCTCGACGTCTCGGCGTTCGGCATCACCGGCCGCCAGGCCGAGTCCGCGCTGCTCGACGCCGGCGTGGTCACCAACCGCAACTCGGTGCCGGCCGACCCGAACGGCGCCTGGTACACGTCCGGGATCCGGCTCGGCACGCCCGCGCTCACCACCCGCGGCTTCGGCCACGACGAGTTCGACACCGTCGCCGAGCTGATCGTGCACGTCCTCCAGAACACCCAGCCCGGCACCACCAAGGACGGCAAGCCCTCCAAGGCGTCGTACGCCCTCGCCGACGGAGTCGCCGACAAGGTCAAGGACGCCTCCGCGGAGCTGCTCGACAAGCACCCCCTCTACCCGGGCCTCAACCTCGGCTGAGCTGCCAGGGGCTGGGACGGGCCCACCGCTGGTCGAGCTGTCGAGGCCACCGCGGCCTGCGCTGGGACCGGACCACCGCTGGTCGAGCTTGTCGAGACCACCGCAGCCTGCGCTGGGACTCACCCAGGGGCGCCGGCTGCGGACATCTCGACAAGCTCGATGAGCGGTGGTCGGC
>JAWWPK010000096.1:0-3994 GCA_033854925.1 Nocardioidaceae bacterium
CCTGCCGGACATCGACGTCGATCCCGAGACCTTCGCGATCACCATCGACGGCGACCTCGTCGAGCCCCAGCCCGCCAACGAGCTGCCGCTGGCGCAGCTGTACTCGATGTTCTGAGCCGTGGAAGTCCTCGCCCTCCTCCTCGCCGACGCGCGACTGCCTGCCGCCGGGCACACCCAGTCGGCCGGTCTCGAACCCGGGTTGGCCCACGGCCTGGATCCGGCCGAGCTTCGGGCGTACTGCCGCACCCGACTCGCCACGGTGGTCCGCACCGAAGCCGCGGCCGCCGTCGTGGCCCGCCACCACGCCCTGACCGGACGCTCCCTGGACGCCGTGGAGACGGCTTGGGCCGCACGGACGCCGAGCGACGCGATGCGCGCCACTGCACGGATGCTGGGGCGCGGCCTGCTGCGGCTGGCCCGCCGCACGTGGCCCGCCGCAGTCGCCGGGTGGCCGGCCGACGCCCAGCCGCCGCGATCGCTGGTGCTGGGCGCGATCGCCGCGGAGACGGGGCTCTCCGCGCTCGAGCTGGCCCGCGTCGTGACGTACGACGACGTGCAGACCGTCCTCGCAGCCGCCCTCAAGCTGCTCCCCCTCGACCCGGCCGACGCGACCGCGTGGTGCGCCGAGCTGCTCCCCGACGTGGACCGGCTGGCCCACGACGTCTCCGTCCTGACGGCTACCACCGAGATCCCGGCGACCGGTTCTCCACAGATCGAGGGCTGGGCGCAGGCGCACGCCCGCACGACCAGGAGGTTGTTCAATGCCTGACTCCACGAGAGCCCTACGGCTCGGTGTCTGCGGTCCCGTGGGGACCGGCAAGAGCTCGCTGATCGCGACGATCTGCCGCGAGCTGGCCGGCTCCCTGCGGCTCGCCGTCGTCACCAACGACATCTACACCGACGAGGACGCGCGGTTCCTGCGCTCGGCGGGCGTGCTCCCCGGAGAGCGCATCGTCGGTGTCGAGACCGGGGCCTGCCCGCACACGGCCATCCGCGACGACGTCACTGCCAACCTGATGGCGGTCGAGGACCTCGAGCAGCGGTTCGCCCCGCTCGACATCGTCCTCGTGGAGTCGGGCGGCGACAACCTCACCGCCACGTTCTCGCCGGCCCTGGTGGACGCACAGGTGTTCGTGCTCGACGTGGCCGGCGGGGGCGATGTGGCCCGCAAGGGCGGCCCGGGGATCGAGCGTGCGGACCTGCTGATCGTGAACAAGACCGACCTGGCGCCGTACGTCGGCGTCGACGTCGCCTGCATGGTCCACGACGCCGAGCACGCGCGCCTGGGGCGTCCGGTGCTTCCGTTGTCCCGCTCCGACGCGGCCTCCGTCGCGGCGCTCGCAGGCTGGGTCGCCGAGCGGCTGGCCGAGTTCCACGCCGGCTCGCTCGTGCCGGTCGACCCCGGCCCGATGGCTGCTCATGCCCACGCTCACCCGCACTGAGCTCCGCTCGTCCCACCTGCGGGTGTTCGCCGTTGGCGCGGACCGCGTCGCTCTGGTGCCTGAGCAGGCGGTGCTGCTGGCAGGTGACCACGTCGAGGTGACCGTCCGGGTCGGTGCCGGGCGGCGCCTGGAGATCGTGGAGCCGGGCGGCACGGTGGCCTACGCGATGCGGGGACGCGCCGCCCGCTGGGACGTGCGGGTCGAGGTAGAGGCGGGCGGCTCCCTGGTCTGGCACGGACAGCCGTTCGTGGTGGCAGAGGGTGCCGACGTACGCCGCACCACGAGCGTCGACCTGGCCCCCGACGCCCGGGCCGTGCTCCGGGAGACGCTCGTCCTGGGCCGGCACGCCGAGGGGCCCGGCCGGCTGGTGGCGCGGACCGAGGTCCACCGCGACGGCGCGCCGGTCCTTGTCGAGGAGCTGGACTCGCTGGCCGGCCTGGGTCCGCACCGCGTGGTGGACCAGGTGCTCGAGCTCGGCTGCCCCGGAGGTCTCGACAGGCTCGACCAGCGCGGAGCGGCGATGTGCCTCCAGCTGGAGTCGGGCGACCTGCTGCACCGGTGGCTCGGCGCGGAGACCCACGCCAGCCCACTGACCGTGTGTCAGTCGTCGCCCAGCGCGGAGTAGGCAACCACGCCGCGGCGCACGGCGGCGACGACCCCGCGGGCGGTGTCCCGCAACGGCCCGTCCCCCGCCGCGTCGGCGACCTGGCCGGCCAGGTCGAGGAGCTGCTTCATCCAGCGCACGAAGTCGCCGGCGGCCAGCTCCACGACGTTGAGCACGTCGTCGAGCTCGTCGCCCTCCGCCCAGCGGTACGCCGCCCAGGCGAAGCCGGCGTCGGGCTGGCGCAGGAAGTCGAGGTGGTGGTCGCGCTCCAACGCGTCGAGCCGGCCCCACAGCTTGACCATCTCCTTGATCACATCGCGGACCGGGCCGCCGGGCACCCGTGGTGGCGACGCGTCGTCGGGCCGTCGGGCCTCGAACACCAGCACCGACAGGGCCGCGGCCAGCTCGGGCACGGTGAGACCGTCCCAGAGCCCCAGCCGCAGGGACTCGGCGGCCACGAGGTCGAGCTCGGAGTAGAGGCGCATCAGGTGCCGGCCCTGGTCGGTGACCCTGACCTGGCCCTCCTCGCCGGCCAGGTAGCCGAGCGCCGTGAGCACCTCGCAGACCCGGTCGAACTGGCGGGCCACCGTGTTGGTGCGGGTCTCGACGCGGCGCCGGAGGGTGGCGGCGTCGCGGTCGAGCTTGAACCACCGCTGCGCCCACCGGTCGTGCTCCTCGCGGTCCGGGCAGGCGTGACAGGGGTGGGAGCGCAGGGATGCGCGCAGCTCGTCGATCTCGCGCTCGACACGGGAGTCGGGCGCACCCTTGGGCGGGCGCCTCCGGCCCGGTGGCGGGGGCGCCAGGTCGTGGGTGCGGGTCCGCAACGCCGAGGCCAGGTCGCGGCGCATCTGTGGGTTGCGGCTGTTGAACGACTTCGGGACCTTGAGCGTCGCCACCGACGCCACGGGCACCGGGAAGTCGATGAGCGCGAGCCTGCGGGCCTGACGGTCGGCGGTGACGACGTAGGGCCGCGGGTTGACGGCGTCCCAGCTGGGGTCGATCACGACGGCGTACCCGGCGAACTTGCCCGTCGGCACCTCGATCACGTCGCCACGCTTCAGCAGGCGCAGCGACTCGATCGCCTCCTCGCGGTGGTCGGCGCGGCGGGACCGGCTCGCCCCCTTCTCGAGGTCGGAGATCCGGCGCCGCAGCCGGGCGTACGCCATGAAGTCCCCCAGGTCGCACCGCGCGGACTCGGCGTACCCCTCGAGCGCCTCCTCCGCCTTGCGCAGCTGCCGGGCCAGCCCCACCACGGCCTTGTCGGCCTGGAACTGGGCGAAGGACTGCTCGAGCAGCTCGCGGGACGTCTCGCGGCCGTACTGGTCGACCAGGTTGACCGCCATGTTGTACGACGGGCGGAAGGACGAGCGGAGCGGGTAGGTACGGGTCGAGGCCAGGCCGGCCACCTCGCGCGGGTTCATGCCGGGCTGCCAGAGCACGACGCCGTGCCCCTCGACGTCCAGGCCGCGCCGTCCGGCCCGGCCGGTGAGTTGGGTGTACTCCCCCGGCGTGATGTCGGCGTGCGCCTCGCCGTTCCACTTGGTGAGCTTCTCGATGACCACGGTGCGGGCCGGCATGTTGATGCCCAGCGCGAGGGTCTCGGTCGCGAAGACCACCTTGCAGAGACCCCGGACGAAGAGCTCCTCGACGATGTGCTTGAACGCCGGCAGCATCCCGGCGTGGTGCGCGGCGACACCGCGGGTCAGACCGTCGAGGAAGTCGTGGTAGCCGAGGACGTGGAGGTCCTCCTCGGGCAGGTCGTTGGACGCCGCCTCGACGTAGGCGAAGATCGTGTCCCGCTCCTCCTGGCTCGTCAGCCGCACCCCGGCGCCCAGGCACTGCTGGACGGCGGCGTCGCAGCCGACCCGGCTGAAGACGAAGACGATCGCCGGCAGCAGTCCCTCGCGGTCGAGCCGGTCGACGACGTCGGCCCGGCTCGGGATCCAGA
>JAWWPK010000097.1:0-3081 GCA_033854925.1 Nocardioidaceae bacterium
TGCGAGCGCGACCTGCACGGTCCCGGTGAGCCGTTCCTGGCGGACGGCGAGGATGTCGAGGTGCTCGTCAAGCACCGCACCAGCAGCGGCGTCGTCGGCACCCGGATGACCTACGCGACGCACCCCTTCGACGTGGTCGGCTGGGACGGGTGCCTCTACCCCTACACCTTCAACATCGACGACTACATGCCGATCACCGGGAAGATCCACCAGCCGCCGCCCGTGCACCAGGTCTTCGAGGGCCACAACTTCGTGGTCTGCAACTTCCTGCCCCGCAAGGTCGACTACCACGAGCTGTCGATCCCGGTGCCCTACTACCACTCGAACGTCGACAGCGACGAGGTCATGTTCTACGTCGGTGGCGACTACGAGGCGCGCAAGGGCTCCGGCATCGGGCTCGGCTCGATCTCGCTGCACCCGGGCGGCTACGCACACGGGCCGCAGCCCTCGGCGATCGAGGCCTCGCTGGGCGTGGACTACTTCGACGAGTCCGCGGTCATGGTCGACACCTTCGCCCCGCTCGACCTCGGTGAGGGCGGGCTGGCGGTCGAGGACCCGGCGTACGCCTGGACCTGGGCCGGTCGCGGCCCCGACGGCGGCGACAGCCCCGCGGTGTTCTCGAACTCCTGACTCAGGGCCAGCCCTGACCGGTTTACGGGTGCCCACGCCGACGCGGCAGGGGTCCCGGATCCCTAGCGTTGTCAACATGACAACTCACACCTCGACCGGCGCGGCGGTCTCGTCCCGCGACCTCTCCACCATCGCCCTCGTCCTCGGCCTGATCTCCGTGCCCGCCTCGATCCTGACCTGGGGCACGCTCCCGGGCGGCGGCTTCGTCTGGGGCACCCCGGTCGCTCTGGCCGCAGTGGTGGTCGGCGTGCGGTCTCTGTCGCACGGCCGCGGCAAGGCGATCGCCGCGATCGTCCTGGGCGGCGCCATGCTCGCGATGATGGTCGTCTGGACGATCGCCGGCCTCGGCTGAAGCCAAATGACGCTGACCCGGCAGAGACTCTCTGCCGGGTCAGCGTCGTTCTGCCTCAGTTCGTGACGGGTCAGCCGATCTTGATGACCTTCGTGCCACCGGCGAACGTGTCGAACCAGTGCTGCCGGTTGACGGGGTCGCCGTTGATCCCGATCGCGATGAGGATGACCGAGGCCAGCTCGGCCAGGCCGCCGACGAACGGAATGATGCCGAAGGCGTACCAGATGTTGCGCTTGATCGCCTCGTTCATGGTCGGGTTGCTCTGGCCGTCGGGCCCGACAGTCTTGAGCTTCATCACCTGCTTGCCGATGGTCTGGCCCCGGTCGGACTCCATGTAGCCGAAGTAGCCGAGGTAGAGCGCCGCACCCACGACCCCGCTGAGGAAGACCGCCAGGAAGTAGCTGGTGGTGGACAGCAGCACGAAATAGAGGATGACGTAGACGATCCCGACGATGATCCCGTCGATGAGGCGGGCCAGGAACCGGTCAACCAGGTTGCCGGGCTGGCCCGGGCCGTACGCCGCGCCGGACGCGCCCGGCATCGGGGCTGCGGCTCCGGCCGGCGGTGGCGGGGGCGGCGGGACCGCGCCCGGGCTGGGCGGCGGCGGGGCAGCCATCTCGGGTGCCGGCGGCGGGGGAGGGGTCGGCTCGCCAGGCGGCGGAGTCGACCCAGCGGGAGGCTCGGTGCTGCTCATGCAGTGCTCCTTCGTGGGTACTGATGTAGGCGACGTGGCGTTGGACGGCGGATTGGGTTTCGCCGTTCCACGTTGCGATCGCGCCGAACATAGTCCTTCCTCCGGGCACATGACAGGACCTAGACGGACCATTCGCCCGGGAGCCGCGGGGGCTCGGGTGCCCCGGCCGGTATCACGAGTCAGGATGGGTCCATGAGCCGTAAGCCCCCGAGCCGCGACATCGACGAGAACGAGCTCAGGGTCGGCCACGCCCAGGACCATGCGGCCGGTCCCACCGCGGTGGTCGTCGCCATGAAGCGTGCGATCGAGCAGATGGGCGTACGTCGGGCCAGCAAGTCGCTGCGCAAGCTCAACCAGGTCGACGGCTTCGACTGCCAGGGTTGCGCCTGGCCCGACCCGGCGCCCGGGCACCGGCACAGTGCCGAGTTCTGCGAGAACGGTGCCAAGGCGGTCACCGAGGAGGCCACCCGACGGCACATCGGCCGGGAGTTCTTCGCGGCGCACCCGCTCGCAGAGCTCGAGGACAAGACCGACTACTGGCTGGGCCAGCAGGGCCGGATCGTCGAGCCGATGGTGCTGCGCCCCGATGGCAGCCACTACGAGCCGATCTCCTGGGACGAGGCGTTCGAGCTGGTCGCCGACCACCTGCGCGAGCTGGCCAGCCCGGACGAGGCGATCTTCGACACCTCGGGCAAGACCTCCCCCGAGGCAGCGTTCGTCTACCAGCTCTTCGCGCGGGCGCTCGGCACCAACAACCTGCCCGACTGCTCCAACATGTGCCACGAGTCGACCTCGGTGGCGCTCGCTGAGGTGATCGGCATCGGCAAGGGGTCGGTCACCCTCGACGACATCCATGAGGCCGAGCTGATCGTGATCGCCGGCCAGAACCCGGGCACCAACCACCCGCGGATGCTCTCCGCGCTCGAGATCGCGAAGAAGAACGGCGCGAAGATCATCTCGGTCAACCCGCTGCGCGAGGCCGGCCTGGTGCGGTTCAAGAACCCGCAAACACCCAGGGGCGTGGTGGGCCGAGGCACCGCCCTGGCCGACCTGCACCTCCCGATCCGGGTGAACGGCGACCTGGCGCTGTTCCAGGCCATCGGCGCGCTGCTGCTTGAGTGGGACGCGGTCGACCACTCCTTCGTCGAGCAGTTCACCAGTGGCTTCGAGGAGTACGCCGCGCACGTGAAGTCGCTCGACTGGGACCAGGTGGTCGCTGCGACCGGCCTGACGCGGCAGCAGATCGAGGAGTGCGCCGTGCTGTTCCGGGACTCGTCCAGGACCGTGACCTGCTGGGCCATGGGGCTGACCCAGCACCGCAACTCCGTGGCCACCATCAAGGAGATCGCCAACGTCGCGTTCCTCCAGGGCAACATCGGAAAGCCGGGCGCCGGCCTGTGCCCGG
>JAWWPK010000098.1:0-4104 GCA_033854925.1 Nocardioidaceae bacterium
ACGAGCCATGCCAGCCCCAGGAATCTCCGGTGGCTGCTGCCGCTGGTCCTCACCGCGCCGCTCCTCGCCGTCACCTCGACGACACCCGCCTCAGCCAGCCCGCTTGTGCAGAGCACCTGCCTCGTACCCGGCGGTACGGCCCCTTGCGCAGAGTCGGGCCCACTCACCCGGCCGCAGGCGGTGCTGGTGACCGACATCGCCGTCTACGTGGCAGCCGACGACACCGGCGACGGGCCGGGCATCGTCGTGTTCGCGCGCAGCGCCACCACTGGGGCGCTCACGCGGAGCAGCTGTCTCGCCGAGTCCGGTGTGAGCCTCTGCAGCGACGGCCACGGGCTCGGCGCGGCAGGGGAGGGCCCGAGCGGCTTGGCGATGAACGCCGCAGGTACGCGTCTCTACGCCGTGTCTCGCGGCTCCGATGCAGTCGCTGTCGTTCTCCGCGATCCGTCGACCGGGACGCTCACCCAGGCGTCCGGCCTGACGGGCTGCATCTCCAACACCGGCAGCGGTGGCTGTACCGACGGCCGCGGCCTCGTCGACAAGTCGAGGATCGCCCTCAGCGCGGACGGCCAGTCGCTCTACGTGTCGGGCGGCGGTGCCGGCGCGTCGGACGGCGGCCTCGCGTGGATCAAGGTGGCTAACGACGGCACGCTGAGCCAGGACAACAACACGACGGCGTGCTTCCAGCAGGTGGCCGACGCGGAGTGCACCCCCATGGCCGCCGCCGGTCAGCTCGTCGGGGGAACCGGCGTCGTCGTCAGCCCCGACGGCACGAACGTCTACGCCGGGGGCTTCGGCTCGAGCTCGCTGATCACGTTCTCCCGCAGTGGGAGCGGGAGCCTCACGCAGACCGGATGCCTCAAGGCCTCTGCGAACGCCGGCTGCACGACGGTCCCGGAGCTCCTGGCCGAGGTCGCGGGTCTGCGGTTCGCCTCGAACAGCGCGCTGTGGGTGACGGTGCGCAACGTCAACAACGGGTTCGCACATGGACGGGTCCAGCGGTTCAACCGTGACACCGGCACCGGTCAGCTGACACTGGCGCCCACGGCGTGCGTCACCCCGACGACTTCGTCCGACTCCTGCAGTGGACACTCCGACCTGCTCTTCACCGCCAACGACATCGTGTTCAGCGCCGACGGGAAGGACGCCTACGTCGCCGCCAACGAGATAGGGGCCGTCACGGCCTACGACGTCACCAGCGCCGGCGCCCTCACCCCGGTCCCGGGGGCGTCCGGGTGCTTCAAGGCGGCGGGCGGGTCCGGCTGCTCGACGCTCAATGGCGTTGACGGTCCGGTTGCGCTCGGCATCAGTCCGGACAGCCGGTTCGTCTACGCCGTGTCGCAGCCCGGCGTCGCGCCCACGAAGTCCGGGATCGCCGTGTTCCGCCGGAACCTCGGTCCGCCTCAATGCACCAACCAGACGGTCACAGTCCGGCCGGGACAGCCGACCAGGCTGCCGCTGTCGTGCTCCGACCCGGACGGCGACCCCCTGAGCCACGTGATCGTGACTGGGCCGTCGTTCGGGCAGCTCGGCGCGGTCGACCAGACAACGGGGACCGCGGTGTTCGATCCGGGCCAGCGGGTCGGCGAGGTGACCATCGTCCACCAGGCCACCGGGGGCGGGCAGACGTCCGGACCAGCGACCCTCCGCGTGCGGGTCGAGGCGGAGCGCGTGGCCGCCAAGGTCTCCGGCAAGTTCGATCCAGGGCGAAAGACGACCTCGGTGAAGAGCCTCAAGATCCGCGGGGTGCCGGACCAGGGGAAGGTGGAGGTGCGGTGCGTCCCGAAGAAGGGTCAGCCCTCGAGCTGCTCCTTCGGCAAGATCAAGATCAAGGTGGTCAAGGGCAACGCCGTCGCGACGTCCAAGCTCAAGGGCAAGCAGCTGGGAGTGGGTGCCGTTCTCCAGGTCTGGGTGACTGCGCCCTCGATGGTGGGGCAGGTCGCCCAGTACACAGTGCGCGCCGGCAAGGCACCCAAGCCGAGCACCCTGTGCCTGCCGGTCGGCGGCACGAAGCCGGTCTCGTGTGGTGCGGTCTGACCGTCAGCGGACGAGCGTGACCAGGTCGTGGGCGCCGTCGGGGCGGGCGGCCTCGACGTAGAACCTGGTGCGGCCGTCGGGCAGCGGGACCGCGGCGGCGTAGCGGAACGCGCCGTCGGAGTACGGCGAGGAGATGGGCGGGTCGTCGGTGGCGACCAGGCGGCCCCCGAGGAACTGAGCGTCCCAGCGGGCGACGCCGGTGGTCTCGTGCCAGTTCGACTCGGCGTCGGCTCGGCCGTCGTAGAGGACAGCGTCAGGGGAAAGGACTGCGGTCACGCGAGCACCGCGGGCATCCCAGTGCCCGGGCCGGCCGGCGAGCACCTCGCCGCGGTCGGTCCACTCGAGGCCGTCGGGCGAGGTGAGCCGGCGGGTGCTCATCCGGTCCTCGTGGCCGGGCTCGGTGAGTGGGTGGCAGCACAGCCACATCACCCAGTCCTCGCCGGTGCGGGTCGGGTGCTGGATGACCGGGTCCTTCACCGCCACCCGCTCGTCGCCGGGCAGCACCACCTGCTGGTGGCCGGCGGGAAGCTCCTCGACAGTGGGCGCGGTGAGCGAGTCGATCCACCAGTGCTTGGAGTCGTAGGTCGCGCAGGAGAGGTAGAGCCGCCAGCCCAGGCCGGGCACGGGGACGAGGACCGGGCGCTCGAACGACTCGCAGCCGAACATCTCCCGCGCGACCTCCGTGACGGGCGTGAAGTGCACGCCGTCCTCGGACCGCGCGACGACGACCGCGACGCCGCGACCCTCGGTCAGCGGCCGGCGCACCCGGTAGGTCAGCCAGAAGGTGCCGTCCACGAGAACCGCGGAGGCGGCGCCGGACCAGTTGCCGGGACCGGCGTCGGGTGCGGGCACGACCACGGTGGCCTCGTCGTACGTCGGCAGGGGAAGGGTGTCGACGGTCATGCGGCCATCTTAGTCGACCAAAGGAGTCTAGTTTGGTAGCGCGCCGCAATGGCACGCGCCCAGCGCTCCGGCCGCGGCGTCGAGGGCGCGCTGGGCCTTGGTCTCGTTGGGCTTCGCGATCTGGTCGGCCATCAGCGCGAACAGCATCTCGTGGCCGTCCTGGTCGACCGCGATGCCGGCCAGGCTGCTCACGTTGGTGAGGGTCCCGGTCTTGGCCCGCACCAGCCCCCGCGAGTCGGGGAAGGGCTGGTCGAACCGGTTCGTCAACGAGCCCGTGAAGCCCGCCACCGGAAGGGCGGTGGCGACGGCGTTCAGGTCGGGATGCGCGGGGTCGACGGCCAGCCGGAGCACCTGCACCAGCGCCAGGGGGGTGACCAGGTTCTCGCGGGACAGGCCGCTGCCGTCATGGATGTCGAAGTCGGCCGTGACCCCGAGACTCTGGAGGGTCTGGGTGACCGCGGCCGCTCCGTCGGCGAACGTCCCGCTGCCGGCCACCATCTTGCCGACCTGGTGGGAGAGCACCTCGGCACCCTCGTTGTCGCTGACCTCGAGGATGCGCGCGACGAGCTCGCGGAGCGGAGCGGACTGCACGGACGCCAGCTCGCGGCCGCTGGAGGCGACGCCGTGGGTGGGCGTGCCGACCACCGTGATGCCCTTGGCAGCCAGGGCGGCGGCGAACGTCTGCGCGGCGTACAGCGACGGGTCGTCGACGCGCCCGGAGCCCTGCGCCGGCCGGCCCTCGTCCACCCAGAGCGCCGTAACCCGCGAGACCACGTGCTCCGGCAGGTAGTGCGCCGGCCAGGCCGGGTTGAACGACGGCTCGGAGAAGAGCGAGTCGTCGTAGCCGAGCTGCACCGAGCTCCGGCCCTGCTGCTGCAGCGCGGCCGCGGTCCGGGCGGCGAGGGACCGGAGGTCGGCGTGGGCGGGGTACGCCGCTGGCAGCGGTTTCGACGCCAGGAACGGGTCTCCGCCGCCGACCAGCACGATCCGCTTCTTGCCGCCGTTGACCACGCGGGTCGTGAACCGGGTCTCCGGTCCGAGCACCGACAGGGCGGCGGTCGTCGTCAGCAGCTTGGTGACCGACGCCGGCATCGCGGCCGTGCCGTCTCCGAACTTCACGACCGGCCGGCCGGCGGTGAGGTCGGCGATGGCGCCGACCACGTG
>JAWWPK010000099.1:0-18021 GCA_033854925.1 Nocardioidaceae bacterium
CGTCGTCCAGGTGGTGCGCTGGGTAGGCGCCGGTGCGCTGGCAGACTGGGCGTCTTTCGAGCGCTGGCAACGCCGCCAGCGTGCCGCATGGGCGGCGCTGGCGCCGCCTGGGTGTCGGTCAAGGCACCAAGCGGGTACTAGGTTCGGACGATGCCGGAGATCGATCCGACCTTCACCGCCCTCCCCTACCGCGAGCTCGGCGCGGTCGCCCTCGGCCGGGCGCAGGAGCTGGGGGCCAGCCATGCGGACTTCCGCTTCGAGCGGATCCGGCACCAGCACCTCGGTGTCCGCGACGGGGTGCTGCAGACAGCGATGGACGCCGACGACGTCGGCTTCGCGGTGCGGGTGATCCACCGCGGCTCGTGGGGGTTCGCCTCCGGGGTGGTGCTGACCACCGACGAGGCGCGCCGGGTCGCCGAGACCGCAGTCGCGGTCGCCGAGGTGGCCGCCGAGATGACGAGCACACCGGTGGAGATCGCACCCGAGCCGGTCTACGACGACGTCACCTGGGTCTCGTCGTACGACGTGAACCCCTTCGACCTGGCGATCGCCGAGAAGTCGGCGCTGCTCATCGACTGGACCGAGCGACTGCGCCAGGGCGCCGCGGTCGACCACGCGACGGCGTCGGTCGGCCAGGTGCTCGAGAACAAGTACTACGCCGACCTGGCCGGGACCGTGACCACCCAGCAGCGGGTGCGGGTCGACCCCGAGGTCGAGGCGATGGGCGCCGGGGCGGACACCTTCGACTCGATGCGGAGCATCGCCTTCCCCGTCGGCCGCGGCTGGGAGTACCTCACCACCGGCCTCTACGACTGGGACACCGAGCTCGACGAGCTGCCGGAGCTGCTGGCCGAGAAGCTCAAGGCGCCGACCATCGAGGCCGGTCGCTACGACCTGGTGATCCACCCGTCGAACCTCTGGCTGACCATCCACGAGTCGATCGGCCATGCGACCGAGCTCGACCGGGCGCTCGGCTACGAGGCCAACTACGCCGGGACGTCGTTCGCGACCTACGACAGGCTCAACACGCTGCAGTACGGCTCGAACATCATGAACGTCACCGGCGACCGCACCATCGAGCACGGCCTGTCCACCATCGGGTACGACGACGAGGGCGTGCAGACCCAGAGCTGGGACATCATCCGCAACGGTGTTCTGGTCGGCTACCAGCTCGACCGCGCCATGGCGCACATGAAGCCGGAGCTGGCTGGATTGGATTCTGGGCAAGGTCGCTCCAACGGCTGCGCGTTCGCCGACTCCTCCGGCCACATCCCGATCCAGCGGATGGCCAACGTCTCGCTGCAGCCCGCCGAGGACGGTCCGAGCACCGAGGAGCTGATCGGGGAGGTCGAGCACGGGCTCTACATCCTGGGCGACCGGTCGTGGTCGATCGACATGCAGCGGTTCAACTTCCAGTTCACCGGGCAGCGCTTCTACCGGATCACCAACGGCGAGCTGGTCGGCCAGGTGCGCGACGCGGCGTACCAGGCGACGACCACCGACTTCTGGGGCGCGATGGAGGCGGTCGGCGGTCCGCAGACCTGGCAGCTGGGCGGCGCCTCCAACTGCGGCAAGGCCCAGCCCGGCCAGGTCGCCCCGGTCAGCCATGGCTGTCCCAGCGCGCTGTTCCGGGACATCCGCATCCTCAACACCACCCAGGAGTCCGGGCGATGACCTCCCTGCACGGCATCAGCCCGCAGTCGCTGGTCGAGCACGCGCTCGCCGCGTCGATGGCCGACGACTGCGTGGCGATCGTCCGCGACGCGACCAGCGCGAACCTGCGCTGGGCCAACAACACCCTGACCACCAACGGCGTCATGCACGGCGTGCACGTCTCGATCGTGTCGTTCGTGAAGCAGGCCGGCGGTGTCTCGGTCGGCTCGGTCACCGGCAGCGCGACCACGCAGGCCGAGGTCGACGAGCTCGTGCGAGCCGCCGACGCGGCTGCCCGCGCGGCCGCCCCGGCCGAGGACGCCGCGGAGCTGGTGGCCGACCGGGCTTCTCCGGACTGGGCAGACGAGCCCGGCAGCACCGGCATCGAGGTCTACGACGACGTCGCACCTGCCCTGGGCGAGGCGTTCGGCCGCGCCGGGTCCGCGGGCCGGATCCTCTACGGCTTCGTCAACCACGAGGTGAGCACGACCTACCTCGGCTCGACCAGCGGGCTCCGGCTCCGGCACGTCCAGCCCACTGGCCACTTCGCCTGCACCGGCAAGACCGCCGACCTGGCCAACAGCGCCTGGGTGGGCCGCGCCACCCGCGACTTCAGCGACGTGGACCCACTGGCCGCCGAGGCAGAGCTGGCCCAGCGGCTGGGGTGGGGCAAGCACCGCGTCGACCTCGAGGCCGGTCGCTACGACACGATCATGCCGCCGACCGCCGTGTCGGACCTGATGATCTACGCCTACTGGCTGGCGGGTGCCCGCGACGCCTGGGACGGGCAGTCCGTCTTCAGCCGGCGCGGGGTCGGCACCCGGATCGGCGAGGAGATCACCCGCCCCGAGCTGACGCTCTACTCCGATCCGGCCTACGCCGGACTGCAGTGCGCACCGTTCGCGATGGCCGCCGTGTCGTCCAACGAGAGCTCGGTCTTCGACAACGGGCTCGAGCTCGGCCGCACCGACTGGATCCGGCACGGCGAGCTCACTGCGCTGCGCCAGACCCGGCACACCGCCGAGATGACCAAGCAGCCGGTCACCCCGGCCATCGACAACCTCGTCCTCGACGTCGAGGGGGCCAGCGGCTCGGTCCAGGATCTGGTCGCCGGCACCGAGCGCGGGCTGCTGTTGACGTGCATGTGGTACATCCGGGTGGTGGACCCGCAGACAGCGCTGCTCACCGGGCTGACCCGCGACGGGGTCTACCTCGTCGAGCACGGCGAGATCACCGCCGCGGTCAACAACTTCCGCTGGAACGAGAGCCCGGTCGACCTGCTGCGCCGGTTCACGCACGCCTCGCGGACGGTGCCGAGCTTCAGCAGGGAGTGGGGCGACGACTACTTCTCGCGTACGGCGACCCCCGCGCTGCGGGTTCCGGACTTCAACATGTCGAGCGTGTCGCCGGCCCAGTAGCGCCATCCGACCCGCCAAGCGGCGTACTTTTTGGACTATGGAGGCAACCATGGACGAGAGCACCGAGCAGCAGGAGCAGCTCCACCCGCTCGACGAGCCGCCCACCCAGCCGATCCAGCGGGCGGCGGAGCCGGAGCCGGTGGTCGTCACGCGACGCCGAGGGCTCGGCGGCAACCGGCACATGGCCAGCGTGCTGCTCGCCTTCCTCGGCGTGCTCGGCGCCTACGGCGCCGTCGACTACGGCTTCTATCGGACCCTCGGGCCCGACCTCACCGTCTACCAGGGCGGCGAGATCTCCGACCGGGCCATGATCGCCTGCGCGATCGCCGCCGGCTGCCTGTTCGTGGCCGCCGCGGCCGGCCGGATCTCCGGTCTCGGGCCGCTGCTCGCCGGTCTCGTCCTGGGCGCCGGGCCGTGCGCATGGATCGTGCTCGACCACGCCTCCTACGTGCACCGCGCCAACGACCTCCCCGAGATCTGGAACCACACCAGCTTCGGCCTGGTCGGCGCCGCCGTGGTGCTCTACCCGACCGTGGCGGGGCTGCTGCTCGGCACCGCTGTCGTCGGCAGGTGGCGGCGCCCCGCACTGACCACCTAGGACCCACCCGGGTGGCACTGCCGCTGACCTGAGACAACCGCTAGGTTCTGGGGATGACGCGCTGCGTCCGAGCCCTTCTCAGCGTGGTGGCCGCCCTCGGTCTGGTAGCCGCCGCCGATGCGCCGGGCTCCGCGGTGGCCGCCAGGAGCGGCGCCGCGCCGGTCACCGCTCCCGACGCGGTCGAGACCTACCCCGGCAACCTGGCCTCTCTCCGGCCGCTGCGCAACGACTCCGACGCCGAGGGCGACAAGCTCACGATCTGCGCGCTCGGTCCCGAGAAGTACCGCGGCATCGACACCGACATCGACGCGGCCAAGGACTACTTCCTCGACGTCCGTCACAAGGCCGCCGTCGGGACGTACACCTTCACCTACTACGCCTGTGACGGCACCTCGATGACGCCCGGCACCGTCACCCTCACCGTGCTGAAGCCGCCGCGGATCACGGTTCGCAAGCTCGCCGGCCGGCCCGGTCACCTGCGCGTCACCAACGGGGCGTCGTTCCGGATCCGCTTCCTCTACGGCGACTACACCAAGGACGACGCTGAAGGGGACCTCAAGATCGCCAAGAAGACCTCGGTCGTGATCAGCACGCGCTACACCAGGATCGACTGGTTCGCCCTCACCGCGGACGGCGGCTTCTCCCTGCGCTCGGGGCACGTCCACGGAATCAGGCATCCGCGCGCCTCGTGACCAGAGCCGCGCGGGCACGTAGGGTCCGCGCATGAGCCCTCGTCGCACCCTCGGAATGCTTCTGGCCCTCGCCCTCGGCGGCTTCGGCCTCGCCCTCACGCCCGCTGTCGTGCCGGCCGCGCAGGCGGTGACCGGTAGTCCGCCGGTAACCACACCCGACGCCGTCACGGTGCTCCAGGGCAACGGGGCGAGCGTGCAACCGGTCAACAACGACCACGACGCGGACAACGACCTGCTCGCCATCTGCCGGCTGGGCACCGAGCACCACCGGGGGCTCAGTGTCGACTTCTTCGGCAACGACTGGGAGGTCTTCGCCAAGCCCTCGGCCAACCCCGGCACCTACACGTTCACCTACTACGCCTGCGACTTCAGCTACCTCACGGCTGGGACCATCACGGTCACGGTGCAGGAACTGCCGAAGATCACGGTCAAGAAGATCGGCAGCCGGCCCGGCAAGCTGCGGGTCACCAACCCGGCGGCCTTCAAGGTGCGGTTCCTCTACGGCTCGTTCAAGGAGGACAAGCCGGACGGCAGCCTGCTCATCGACAAGGGCGCCTCGATCGTGATCTCGGTCCACCGCACCCGGATCGACTGGGTGGCGACCAACCGGAAGGGCGATCTCTTCCTCGGCACCGGCCACGTCGACGGGATCAGGCTGGCGCGGAGCTCACCCCGGCCGGCGAGCCAGGTCTCCCTCTCCTCGCGGCTGGCGCACCTGTGGCGTACCGCCTGACCGTCCTGGCGGGTGCGGTCGCTCTCTCGCTCGCCAGTCCCGCGGCGTACGCCGCCACCGGGTCGCCTCCGGTGACCACCCCGGACCGCGTCACGATGCGCGCGGGCGAGGGCTCCGTCGTCGACGTGACTGCCAATGACAGCGACCCCGACGGCGACCAGCTCGAGGTGTGCAGGGTGGGCTCCTTCCCCAGGGCGGTCACGGCTTTCGTCCAGGACGGGGAGCTGATCGTGCTCCCGAGCCGCCGGGCTCACGGGACCTACACGCTCACCTACTACGCCTGCGACGACAGCTATCTCACCGCCGGCTTGATCACGGTCAAGGTCAGGCCGCCGGCTCCGACGCTCGACATCATCCCGGTCGGCGACGCTCCCCCGGGGCGGATCCGGCTCGTCAACACCTACCGGCACCAGACCTTCCACTGCCAGTGGCAGGGGCTCGACAGCGACAAGGTCGAGGGCAGGGCGACCGTGAAGCCGCTCAGCACGGTCGTCATCCAGGTGCACGAGGGGCAGCTCGAGATCGACTGCAGCAGCCCGCGCGCTGGGGTCTCGGCGATCTTCACGGTGAGCGGCCCGGCCCGCGTCACGAGGGTCCAGCGGTGACCGGTCGTCGTCTCTGAGCCCGCTGGCTACTCGGCGAACGCCTCTGGCGGCGGGCAGGCGCAGACCAGGTTGCGGTCGCCGTAGGCCTGGTCGATGCGTGCCACCGGCGGCCAGTACTTGTCCGGGTCCGGCCCGGTCGGGAAGGCAGCGAGGTCACGGTCGTACGCGCGGTCCCAGTCTCCTGCCAGGGCGCGCGTGGTGTGCGGGGCGCCGCGCAGCGGGGACTCCTCGGCGCTCCACTCCCCCGCCGCCACCCGGTCGATCTCGGCCTTGATCGCGATCATCGCGTCGCAGAACCGGTCGATCTCAGCGAGGTCCTCCGACTCGGTCGGCTCGACCATCAGCGTGCCGGCCACCGGGAAGGACATCGTCGGGGCGTGGAAGCCGTAGTCGACGAGCCGCTTGGCGACGTCGTCCACGGTCACTCCGGTGTCCTTGGTGAGGCCGCGGACGTCGAGGATGCACTCGTGGGCCACCAGCCCGCCGTGGCCGCGGTAGAGCACCGGGAAGTGCTGGCCGAGACGCGCGGCGACGTAGTTGGCGCTCAGCACTGCCGCCGCCGTGGCCTTGGTGAGCCCGGCGCCGCCCATCAGCCGGATGTAGGCCCACGAGATCGGCAGGATCCCCGCTGAGCCGTAGGGCGCAGAACTGATCGGGCCGATCCCCTCGCGCTTGTCCGGCTCCGGGTGCATCCCGTGCGAGGGCAGGTACGGCGCCAGGTGGGCGCGCACCGCGACCGGCCCGACGCCCGGCCCGCCGCCACCGTGCGGGATGCAGAACGTCTTGTGCAGGTTGAGGTGCGAGACGTCGCCCCCGAACTCGCCCGGCTTCGCGAACCCCAGCAGCGCGTTGAGGTTCGCGCCGTCGACGTAGACCTGGCCGCCGTGGTCGTGGACGATCCGGCACAGCTCGGTGATGGTGTCCTCGTAGGCGCCGTGCGTCGACGGGTAGGTCACCATGATCGCTGCGAGCGCGTCGGCGTGTGCCTCGCACTGCGCGCGCAGGTCGTCGAGGTCGACACCGCCGTCCTCGGCTGCCTTGACGACGACCACCCGCATCCCCGCCATCACCGCGGACGCGGCGTTGGTGCCGTGCGCGGACGACGGGATCAGGCAGACGTTCCGGTCGGGCTGGCCGTTCGCCGGGTGACTGTTTGCCTGGTGATAGGCGCGGATGGCCAGCAGCCCGGCCAGCTCGCCCTGCGACCCGGCGTTCGGCTGGATCGAGACCCGGTCGTAGCCGGTGACCTCGGCCAGCCACGCCTCGAGCTGGTCGACCAGCCGCCGGTAGCCCGCGGCGTCCTCGGCCGGCGCGAACGGATGCAGGTCGGCGAAGCCGGGCAGGCTCACCGGCTCCATCTCGGTGGTGGCGTTCAGCTTCATCGTGCACGAGCCGAGGGGAATCATGCCGCGGTCCAGGGCGTAGTCGCGTGCCGACAGCCTCCGCAGGTAACGCAGCATCTGGGTCTCGGACCGGTGGCTGTTGAACACCGGGTGCTCGAGGAACGGGGTCCTGCGCAGCAGCTCGACGGGCAGCGCGTCAGGCGTGCGGGTGTCGACGTCGCCCAGGTCTCCGGCCTCCACGCCGAAGGCGCCCAGCACCTTCTCGATGGTGGCCAGGCCGGTCCGCTCCGAGCACGAGATCCCGACGTGGTCGCCGTCGACCAGGCGCAGCTGGACCCCTGCGGCATGGGCCGCGGCGACGACGCCCTCGGCGTGCCCCGGGACCCGGGCCAGGACGGTGTCGAAGAACGCACCGTGCACCACGTCGACGCCGCCCTCGCGCAGACCCGCGGCGAGCACGGCGGCGCAGCGGTGGGTGCGGCGCGCGATGGTGCGCAGCCCCTCGGGGCCGTGGTGGACGGCATACATCGAGGCGACGACCGCCAACAGCACCTGGGCGGTGCAGATGGTGGAGGTCGCCTTGTCGCGGCGGATGTGCTGCTCACGGGTCTGCAGGGCCAAGCGGTACGCCGGACGTCCCTCGGTGTCGACGCTCACGCCCACGAGCCGGCCGGGCAGGTGCCGCTCGAGGCCCGCAGCGACCGCCATGTAGCCGGCGTGCGGGCCGCCGTAGAACAGCGGGACGCCGAAGCGCTGGGAGGAACCGACCACCACGTCGGCCCCGAGCTCACCGGGCGACTCGAGCAGGGTGAGCGCGAGCAGGTCGGCGGCCACGACCAGCTTGCCGCCCCTCGCGGCGACGTCCTCGGCAAGCTCGCGCGGGTCGAGGATCCGCCCCGAGGCGCCGGGGTACTGCAGCAGCACCCCGCACAGCTCGCCGGCCGGCACGCCGTCGGCAAGGTCTGCGACGACCACCTCGATCCCCATCGCATCGGCGCGGGTGCGCACGACCTCGATGGTCTGCGGCAGCGCGTCGCTGTCGACCACGAAGGGACCTGAGGCCTTCCGGTTCGCGCGGCGTACGAGCGTCATCGCCTCGGCGACCGCGGTCCCCTCGTCGAGGAGGCTGGCGTTGGCGGTCGGCAGCCCGGTGAGGTCGCCGACCACGGTCTGGAAGTTGAGCAGCGCCTCGAGCCGGCCCTGCGAGATCTCGGGCTGGTAGGGGGTGTACGCGGTGTACCAGCTGGGGTCCTCGAGCACGTTGCGGCGGATCACCGGTGGCGTGATCGTGGCGTGGTAGCCGAGGCCGATCATCGGCTCGCCCGGGTTGTTCTCCGCCGCGATCGCGCGGAGCTCGCGGGCCACGGCGTCCTCGGTCTGCCCCGCGGGCAGGTCGAGCTCGGCGCTCGCGCGGATCCCGCCGGGCACGGCAGCGTCCATCAGGGCGTCGAGCGAGGCGAAGCCCAGGGTCGTGAGCATGGCGTCGATGTCCTCGGGGCGCAGGCCGATGTGCCGATCGACGAAAGGCAGTGCGGCCTCGAGCTCGACGAGCGAGGGGTGGTCGGACACTGGGTGGGCTCCTCAGAACGGGTCTCTTCGGGCCCTCCCCCTCTGTCGTGCCAGCATTGGCACTTCAGAGTTGCCTGGCCCGCGCGGTCCTGGCGCCTGAGAGGTTCCGGGGAGGATTTGCCCCTTCGGCGCTCCGGTCGGCCATCGTCGAGCAGGGCCTTCCGGAGACTCTCCCGTGCGGGATGGTCAGCGCTGCCATCCTACCGTCCGACCCTTGGGAAGGGCGACGACCCGACACCACGTGGGCGCCGGGTCGTCGAACGAGGAACGCAAAGAGCTCAGCCGGCAGTGCGGGCCGCCCGGCGGGCGGCGAGCTCGTCGCCCGGAGTCGGCTCGGCGTCGGCGACGCTGCGCTCGCTGGGCAGGTCGGCGAGGGTGCCCTCGACCTCGCGCCAGACGCCGCCGATGGCGATGCCGAAGACGCCCTGGCCACCCTGGAGCAGGTCGATGACCTCGTCGTTGCTGGTGCACTCGTAGACCGATGCGCCGTCGCTCATCAGAGTCACTCGCGTCAGGTCGTCGGTGCCGCGCTCGCGGAGGAACTGGACAGCGGTGCGGATGTTCTGGAGCGAGATGCCCGCGTCGAGCAGCCGCTTGATCACCTTGAGGATCAGGATGTCGCGGAAGGAGTAGAGCCGCTGCGAGCCGGAGCCCGAGGCGCCGCGCACGGTGGGCTCCACCAGGCCGGTGCGGGCCCAGTAGTCGAGCTGGCGGTAGGTGATGCCGGCCGCGTTGCACGCCGTCGGGCCGCGGTAGCCCTGGTCGCTCGGCCGGGTCGACACGTCGTCGGTGAACAGCAGACCCTGCTCCTCGGCCGCCTCGGCGGCCAGCTTTGCGTCGACGGTGTCACGCAGCTCGGCGGGTGTGTCCTGCTCGTTCACGCGTTCTCCTCAGCGGGTCCGGTCTCGTTCAGCGTAGTCCGCCTGGGGCGGCCATGAGGCCACAACCACAACGGTGGAGTTACAACGAGGACAGTTCACGGTACGGCGACCCAAGGGGCGGGTCAACGACCGACACCCGGTGTGTCTGACCCTCAAGCAGAGCCTGAGGGTTGGCGCTGCCGCACCCATCGGCCCCGAATGACTGCGAGCGCAGCGAGCGTTGCGAGCGGAGCGAGCGCGCCCTGCGATCGGCCTCGGCGGCCACGACGACGGCGAAGCCCGCGAGCGCCAGCGAGCGTCGTCGTGGGCCCGAGGCCGAAGCTCGCAGGGGTATCGATCAGTGGGCGTCGAAGTCCTCAGGCGTGACCTGGTCGAGGAACTCGCGGAACTTCTCGACCTCGTCCTCCTGCTCGGCGGGCACGGCCAGGCCGGCTTCGTCCAGCACTTCCTCGGCGCAGAAGATCCGCGAGCCGGTGCGCAGCGCGAGCGCGATCGAGTCCGAGGGGCGGGCGCTCACCTCGGCGCCGGAGCCGAAGACCAGGGTCGCGAAGAAGACGCCGTCCTTCACCTCGGTGATCCGGACCTCGTCGAGCTGGTTGCCGGTCGCCTCGAGCACGTCCTTGAGCAGGTCGTGGGTCAGCGGCCGGGGTGGGATGACACCCTGCTGCGCGAACGCGATCGCGGTGGCCTCGACCGCACCGATCCAGATCGGCAGGTAGCGCTCGCCGGTCACCTCACGCAGAAGCACGATCGGCTGGTTCGACGGCATCTCGACCCGGACGCCCATGACATCCACTTCGCGCACTCCTTCACCCTACTCCCGGCGGCGCAACGCGGACCGGCTCCCGACCCGAGAGGGTTCAGAGCCTGCGGAGCCCCGTCTTGACCAGCGTCGCGTGCATCCGCACCGAGAGTGCGGCGAGCTGCGAGACCGTGTCCTCTCGGCGCGCCGACGCGGCGGGATCCGAGGCGCGGCGCTGCGGCGCCAGCACCTGCTCGACCAGGCCGACCTCCCGGTCGGCGGCGGTCTTGAACGCGCGCAGGTGCCGTGGCTCGAGCCCGAACTCGGCCAGCTCGCGGGCCGTCGTGCAGATGACCAGGGAGTCGGAGTCGTAGTGGCCGGTGCCGCGGCGCGCGACCACCAGGCCGTACTGCTCGAGCTGGTCGAGGAGCGGCTCGTCGATCCCGGCGATCTTGAGCAGCTCGCGACGCGAGAGCCGCAGGTCGTCGTGGCGCCGGAACGACTCCGGGCTCGGCAGCCCGTCCGCGGAGAGCGCGACGTCGGGCACGGTCGGGTTGAGGTCGACCAGCGGTGGCGGCTCGAGGCCGCGGTCGATGGCGTCGAGGATCTCGACGATCCGGGCCAGCGGCTGGTGGTGGTCGCGCTGGAGCAGCAGCGCGTAGCGCAGCCGCTCGACGTCGGCGTGGGAGAACTTCCGGTAGCCGGACGTGGTCCGGTCGGGAGTCACGATCCCCTTCTCCTCGAGGAAGCGGATCTTGGGGATGGAGATCGACGGGAAGTCCTCGTGGAGGAGCTCCAGCACCTCCCCGATGTTCATCCGGGCGGCATCGGGGGCCGAGGCCGCAGACTTCGTGGACTCGGTGGCCATCTGGTTGTCAGTGACCCTCGTGCCCGGAGAAGAAGACCAGACGGTACTTGCCGATCTGGACCTCGTCGCTGTCGGTCAGCTGGACGGTGTCGATCCGGTCGCGGTTGACGTAGGTGCCGTTGAGGGAACCGACGTCGGAGACCGTGAAGGTGTCGCCGGTGCGGTGGAACTCCGCGTGCCGGCGCGAGACGGTCACGTCGTCTAGAAAGATCTCGCTGTCCGGGTGCCGGCCCGCGCGCACGACGTCCTCGTCGAGCAGGAACCGCGAGCCCGAGCCCGGCCCCCGCTGCACGACCAGCAGGGCGTGCCCGGACGGGAGCGCGTCGACTGCTGCCGCGTCCACCGGGTTGAGCGCCCGGTCACCGGTCTCGGTCTTGCTCGGGTCGCCGGCGCCGCCGAGCTGGATGGTCGCGGTCGTCTCGCCCACCCGCTCCCCCGGGCCGACCGGGGTGGTCGTGGTCGCGGTGTCGTCGGAGGCGCCGGTCAGGCGGGTGCCGCACTGGGAGCAGAACCGAGCGTCGTCCGGGTTGTCGTGCCCGCAGTTGGTGCAGAACGGCACCGCGTGCTCCCTCCGTCGTGGTCGGTCATCCTGGCTCGAACCCTCAGGTTGAGGGTGAGGCCGCCGGTTGCGGCGAACCTATCAGCCGTCGGGGCGCGGACAAGGCAATCTGTCGAGCCCGTCCCACATCGTGTGACGCACCCGGGACACAACTGGCTGGGGGACGGCGCGTGAAGGATCAGCCGGTCAGTGAGGCTTCGTATGACGCGGCGTCCAGCAGCCCTTCGAGCTGTGACGGATCGCTCGCCACGACCTCGAACAGCCAGCCACCGCCGTACGGGTCGTTGTTGACCAGCTCGGGGGTGGCGTCGAGCGCCTCGTTGCGGGCCACGACCTCGCCCGAGACCGGCGCGTAGATGTCGCTGACCGACTTCGTGGACTCCAGCTCGCCACAGGTGGAGCCGGCCACGACGGCGTCGCCCAGCTCGGGCAGCGACACGTAGACGATGTCACCCAGCTGGTCCTGGGCGTAGTGGGTGATCCCGACGCGGACCGAGCCGTCGTGCTCCCCCGGCTGGCGCAGCCATTCGTGCTCGGTCGTGTAGGACAGGTCGTCGGGGTACACCGCGGTCTCCTCGATGGTGCGGGACAGGTCGCCGCGAACGTTACTGCTGGGCCTGGGCCACGTCAGCCTCGGCCGGGTCACGGGTGGTCTCGACGTCCACCGAAGTGACCTCCTCGAAGGTCAGCTCGGCGCCGTCGTCCTCCCGGAACTGGTCCTGCGGGCCGGCCGGGAAGCGCAGCGCTGCGACCAGCTCGTCGGGCGGACCGATCACGTCCACGGTGAACGGCGCCTGGAGCAGCCGGCCGTCGACGAGCAGCCCTCCCGTGGCGTCGTCGAAGGCGGTCTGCGCCACCACGCGGACATCATGGTTGACCTGCATCGCCTCGGCTCCCGCGCTGCGGAGCGCCTGGATCATGTCGATGAAGGGGCCCACCTGGACCTGCCCGGACCCCTCCTTGATGGTGATAGTGACGCCCGCGCCGCGGACCGGGACGGTGCCGGCCAGGATGCTGAGCACCTGCACCTGCTGCCGGGCCTGGTCGAGCGCGGCCTGCCGCGCGCTGGTGTCGGACTGCAGGTTGTTCCTGGTCGACTCCAGCCTCTGGATCTCGTCCTCCGAGCGCTGGGTGGAGCCGGCCAGGCCGTTGAGAATGTCGATGAGGTCCTGCTGGCGGAGCCCGGCGTAGGTGTCGTCGACCTGGTTGGTGCGCACCTGGGTCACGCCCGCGAAGCCGACCAGCGCGAGCAGCAGGCCGACCACGACCTGGCCGCGGGTCGGTCGGCTGAACGCGCGCCAGAGCCGGCTCCGACCGTCCTCCCGAGGCTCCGCCGCGGCGGTGGGTACGGCGTCATCGCGCTCCGCGTGGCTCTCGGGGTGCGGGGCCGGGTGCGGCGCCGGTTGGGGCGGCGGCTCCTGCTCAGGCATGGAAGAGGTGCCTGCGGATCGCGGCCACGTTGGAGAAGATCCGGATCCCGAGGACCACGATCACGCCGGTGGACAGCTGCCCGCCGACTCCGAGCTTGTCGCCGAGGAAGACGATGCCCGCAGCGATCACCACGTTGCTCACGAACGAGATCACGAAGACCTTGTCGTCGAAGATCCCGTCGAGGTAGGCACGCAGGCCCCCGAAGACCGCGTCGAGGGCGGCGACCACCGCGATCGGCAGGTACGGGTCGAGGGCCACGGGAACGTTGGGACGCAGCACCAGCCCGAGCACGATTCCGGCCACGAGCCCCAGCACGGCGATCACGGAACGTCCTCCTGGTTGTCGGGGCCACCGCTCCCCTGCCCGGCGTAGCGCAGTCGCAGCTGCGCGTCGGGCGCCGCCGGGAGGACGAGCTCGCTCTCATTCTGCCGGACCGTGAAACCGAACTGGTCGGCCAGCGACCGGAACTCCACATCGGACGTGGTGGCCTGCAGCCGGCCCGCGATGGAGCGGTCGCCGATCGCCGAGACGACGTACGGCGGCGTGAGCGGTGATCGGTTCACCTGCACCGAGATGTTCGCGTTCACGATCGCGGAGATGGTGGTGAGCCGGTGGCCGTTGATCGCGATCGCCTCGGCGCCCGCGCGCCACAGCCCGTTGACCAGGAGCCGGAGGTCGGTGGCGCGGACCCGGCCGTCGGCGCTGCCGTCCGGATTGTCGGAGACGGTGATCCGGAGCCCGGGGCCGTGCACGGCCACGTAGCCGGTGCTGAGCTGCAGGGAGCGCAGCTGCACCGTCGCCTCGGCCAGCTGGCCCTGGACCCGGGAGCTGGTCGACTGCAGCGAGTCGTTCTGCCGGCGCAGGGAGCTCAGCCGATCCCGCAGGGAGGCCACCTCCTGCTGGCGCTCCCCGATCCGGTTGACCAGCGCGTCGCGGCTGGCCTCCTGGACGGGGGCGTTGCGCGCGGTCTGTACGGCGGCGAGGGCGATCAGCAGCCCGAACAGCACCGTGGCCACGGCGGCCCATCGCAGCGATGTGCGATGCGGAGCCGGCTGCGGTGTTCCCCCGGCGGCACGCCGCCGGGCCGCATGGACGTAGTCCTCGTCGACCGCCTCGCTGGTGACCAGGGCCAGCAGCGGCATCGTCACGCGGTCGGGCAGCGGCGCGGGGTCACGGGTCGTGGTTGCGTTGGTCATGAGTACCTACGCGGAGGCCTTGCGGGGCTCGGTGGTGGCGAGCAGCTTGTAGACCTGCCACGTGTAGAGGATCCCGGCCCACCAGTAGAGGCCGACACCCCAGAACGCGAACGCCCACCCGAACACCTCGGCCAGCCGCGCGACGAGGCCGTCGCCGTCCCCCAGCAGGAGCAGCGGGAACGCGTAGAGCAGGTTGAACGTCGCGGCCTTGCCGAGGAAGTGCACCGGAAGCGAGCTGTAGCCACGGGTGCGCAGCAGCGGCACCAGCCCCCACATCAGCGCATCGCGCAGCGGTAGCGAGATCGCCAGCCACCACGGGATCACGTCTCGCAGGGCCAGCCCCACGACCACGGCGAGGATGTAGAGCCGGTCGGCCACGGGGTCGAGGATCTGGCCCAGCACCGTGGTCTGGTTGAGCTTGCGGGCCAGGTAGCCGTCGGCGTAGTCGGTCGCACCGGAGACCATCAGCACCACCAGCGCCCAGCCGTCAGCCTCCGGGCCGAGGACCAGCCAGAGGAACAGCGGAACGCCGAGCAGCCGGGCCGCGCTCAGCAGGTTGGGGATCGTCCAGACACGCGTGTCGCG
Source organism: Nocardioidaceae bacterium (assembly GCA_033854925.1). Taxonomy (GTDB): domain Bacteria; phylum Actinomycetota; class Actinomycetes; order Propionibacteriales; family Nocardioidaceae; genus Nocardioides. Next base: position 14,874 of record JAWWPK010000099.1, read on the forward strand.
TGTCGTGTCGGCGCCCACCTAAACCCGTCTCTTCACTCGCTGTCCTGCCCGGACGTCCGGGCTCGAGGCCACCTTAGTGCGTCAAGCACCAGCGGCATCCTCGAGATGCGCCGCGTCGCGGATCTCGCCGACCAGTTCCTCGATCACGTCCTCCAGCGTGGCCACGCCCAGGGTGACGCCGTCGCCGTCGACGACCCGGGCCATGTGCGCCCCACGGCGCTGGAGCGTCTCGAGGGCGTCGTGCAGCAGGTCGTCGTTGCTGACCGTGGCGAACGGCCGGGTCCACTTGTCCTCGATCACCCGCTGCCGACGCGTCTCGTCGGTCTCGAGCACGTCCTTGATGTGCAGGTAGCCGAGCAGCTCGCCATCGTCGCTCTCGACCGGGAACCGGCTGTAGCCGGTGTTGGCGCAGAGCACCTCCACGTCGGCCGCGGTCGAGCCGCGGCGCACCGTCGTGAGCGTCTCGGGCGCCATCAGCACCGTGGACACCGGCTTCGTGGTGAACCCGAGCGCACCCGTCAGCCGGTCGTACTCCTCGGGCCTGATCAGCCCCTCCCCGCGCGACTCCTCGACGAGGGCGGCAACCTCCTCCCGCGTGTACGACGACGAGACCTCGTCCATGAGGCGCACCCCGAACAGCCGCAGGATCGCGGCGGCGATCACGTTGATGACCACGATCACGGGTCGCAGCACGGTGACGACGCCCCAGATCGGGGGGCCCAGGACGAGCGCGGCCCGGTCCGGGCCGGCGAGGGCGATGTTCTTGGGGATCATCTCGCCGAGCACGACGTGGAGGTACACAACGATCGCGAGCGCGACCGCGAAAGACACCGGGTGCAGCGCCGAGTCGGGCAGGTGCGCGGCGTCGAACGCGGGCTCGACCAGGTGCGCCACCGCGGGCTCGCCGACCGCGCCCAGCACCAGCGAGCAGACCGTGATGCCGAGCTGGTTGACGCCGATCACGAGCGACATGTTCTCCATCGCCCGGAGCGTGGTCCGCGCCATCCGCGAGCCGGCCTCGGCACGCGGCTCGATCTGGGTACGCCGCGCGGAGACCAGGGCGAACTCGGCGCCCACGAAGAACGCGTTGCCGAGCAGCAGCAGCACCGCGACCACGAGCGCGGTCCCGCCGCTCATGACTCCTCCCCTTCGAGGGTCGCGGAACGGCTGGTGCCCTCGGGCTCGAGCAGCCGCAGCGTGAGGCGGTCGATGCGCAACGCGTCCATGTGCTCGACGGTCAGCGTGACCGTCCGGTCGCGCAGCCGGTCGTCCTCATCGCGATGGAGGTCGGCGACGGCGACCTCGGCGATGTCGCCCGTCGCCGGCACCCGGCCGAGCACCTGCAGCACCAGGCCCGCGACGGTGTCGTAGTCCTCGCTCTCCGGCAGCGCGACGCCAGTGAGGTCCTCGACCTCGTCGGGGCGGAGCAGCCCCGAGATCAGCCAGGAACCGTCGCGGCGGCGTTGGACCTGGTCGCCGAGGCGGTCGTGCTCGTCGGCGATGTCACCCACGATCTCCTCGATGACATCCTCGAGGGTCACGATTCCCGCGTGGCCGCCGTACTCGTCGAGCACGACGGCGAGCTGGAAGCCGTCGGTGCGCAGCAGTGCCAGCAGCGGGTCCAGCCGCAGCGAGTCAGGCACCACGATGGGCTTGACCATGAGGTGCTTGACCCGGGTGGTGGCGCGTTCGTGCACCGGAAGGGCGACGGCGTTCTTCACGTGCACGGTGCCGACGACTGTGTCCTCGTCGTCGAGCACCGGGAAGCGCGAGTGTCCCGACTCCCGGGCCAGCTCGATGACCTGCAGCGCCCGGTCGCTCTCCTCGAGGGAGCGGGTGCGGACCCGCGGCGTCATGATCTCCCCGGCGGTGCGGGAGCCGAACTCCACCGACTTCTCCATCAGCTCGGCGGTCTCCGGGTCGAGGGTGCCGACGAACGCCGAGCGCGCTATCAGGGAGGCGAGCTCGGTCGAGCTGCGCGCCGAACGCAGCTCCTCCTGGGGCTCGATCCCGAGGCGGCGTACGACCGCGTTGGCCGAGCCGTTGAGCACCCGGATGGGCACGCGCATCACGGCGGTGAAGCCACGCTGGAACCGCTGGGTCGCCTTGGCGGTGGCCATCGGTTTGGCGAGCGCGATGTTCTTGGGCACCAGCTCGCCGAAGATCATGGTCGCGAAGGTGCCGAACAGCAGTCCTGTCGCCGCTGCGATCGGCGTGACCCACCCGGCCGGTACGCCGAGCCGGTGCAGCGGCCCGTCGATGAGGTTGGAGACCGCGGGCTCCGCCAGGAAGCCGATCGCGAGGTTGGTGACGGTGATCCCGACCTGGGCGCCGGACAGCTGGGTGGAGAGGGTCCGTAGCGCCCGTTGCAGCCCCTGTGCGCCGGCGTCCCCCGCAGACGCGTCCTGCTCGACCTGGGCCCGGTCGACGGTGACGAAGGAGAACTCCGCCGCGACGAAGACCCCGCACGCCGCGACGAGTGCGAGTGCGAGCGCGAGCAGCAACAGGGAGGTCGTCACGGTGCGTCTGAGTCTGACATGGCTGGGCGCGACTGCCGAACGAGCCGGCCCCGGTGGTTGAGGAAGGCGCGCCAGCGCCTGTCTCGAAACCCCTCAACGACTGAGACCCCCACGTGGTGGGCTCCCAGCCTTCGCTGCGGAGGGTTTCGACACGCGCGGTTTCGCCCGAGCAAGCTCGGTCGAACGCGCTGCTCAACCACCATCGATCGCGGCCGCTGACGCGTCCGCGGTCACGCCTGGAGATCGACCCCGCACTTGTCCTTGGCGTGCTTGTTGATGTTGTCGCCCGCCTGCTGGAACTCGGCGGTGTCGAGCGACTGGATCTCGGTCATGAGGCCCTGGAGTGCGGTCATGTCGACGCCGTCGGGGATCTGGCCGCTCTGGAGGGTGGCCATGTCGCTGTCGTCGAGGCCGGCCTTCTTGAGTGCGGCGACGAGCTTGTCGACTCCGGTGACCAAGGTGTCCCAGTCGTCCTTGAGCTCGTTGGGAGCCTCGTCGGCGAGCTTGTGCATCGCGTCCGTGGTCTTCTGCAGGTCGCTGAAGTCGCCGCCCTTGAGCGCGTCGACCTCCTTCTTCGCGGCCTTGAGGTCGTTGCAGTAGTCGCCGCTGCTCCCGCCGGCCTTGCCCCC
>JAWWPK010000100.1:0-4618 GCA_033854925.1 Nocardioidaceae bacterium
GCGATGAGCGAAGCGCCCGAGACCGCGAACGGGATGCGCAGCGAGCGACGGCTGATCACGGCGCACCTCTGCGGCGCGGACGGCGCCGCAGGCTCGAGACCAGCAGCCCGGGCATCAGCACGAGAGCGAGCAGCAGGGCCGCGGCGACCCAGCCGAACGTCGAGGTGTCCGCGGGACGCGCCGCTGCGAGCTCGGTCGGCGCCGGGAAGTCGGCCTGCTGCTGGCCGGTGGCGGCGTCACCGGCGGCTGGGTCGACGGGCGCGGGAGTGCTGACCTCACCGGTGTCCGGGTCGACGACCGGCCCGGTGTCCGTCGGTGCGGTGCCGGGTGGGGTGCCGCCACCCGGATCACCCGCGGGCGCGCCCGAGGCGGTGTCGGTCGGTGCGCTCGGGTCGTCGGTCGACGGCTGGTTGGTGCCGGTGTCGGTGCCGCACGGGCCTTCGCCGTCCTTGTCGCATGCGGCGGGCTGTGGCGCGATCTGCGCGAGCTTGTTCTTGTTGAGGTCGTGACCGTCGAAGGTCGGGTTGTTGCACGAGCGCACGTCGCGGTCGGTCAGGTCGACCAGTGGGTCGGCCGCCTTGAGCTTGGCGATCTGCTCGAAGCCGGCTTGCACGAGGTTCAGCGGCAGCGGCGAGTAACCGTAGGGTCCCGCCTTCGTCTGGCCGGCGCAGAGCGAGTAGTAGAGGAAGTCGGCCAGGGTCTGCCGTTTGGCCGTGGTCATCCGCACGTCGGTCGGCCCGGTCGGGATGATCATGTAGCTGTACGACGAGATCGGGTAGGCCCGCGGGTCCGGGTTGACGTAGACCTGGTCGAGGATCTGGGTCAGGTACAGCTGGCTGTTCGGGTCCTGGTTGATCTGTGCCTTGGTCAGCGCGACCGCGGTGTTGTACTGCGTCGGCTCGACGTAGTAGCCCGCCTTGTTGAGGACCTTGACGACCGGGTAGTCCTTGTTGAGCGGGTAGGAGTACTCGACGTACCCGATGGTCCCGTTGCCAGCGAAGCCGGCGATCGTGTTCATCACCTGGTCGGAGCCGGCCTGACCGATCGCCCGGCCCTTGCGCGGGTAGTACGACGTGAGCCCGGACTTGCCGTAGAACGGCCGCCAGACGTCCGGGTACTGGTTGTCCATCCAGAGCGTGAACTGGGCCGTGGTGCCCGAGCCGTCCGAGCGGACCACCGGAGTGATCGGCAGTGACGGGAAGGCCCGGCCGTTGTTGTCCTTGGTGATCGCCGGGTCGTTCCAGTTGGTGATCTCGTTGGTGAAGATCTTGGAGATCGTCTCGCCGGAGAGTCGCAGGTTGCGGACCAGCTTGCCGCCGATCTTCAGCTGGTAGGTGAACGCCGTGCCACCGGCGACGATCGGCAGGTAGGCGTAGGGGCGGCCGTTGCTGGTGTCGGCGTTCCCCTGCTCGTCGGTGCCCTGGTACGGGATCTCGGAGATCGCGAAGTCGGTGCTGTTCTGGGAGAAGTCCTTGCGGCCCTTGGACGAGCCGCCGCCGGTGTAGACGACCTTCATGCCGTTGGCGTCGACGTCGGCGATCCACTGCTGGACGATCAGCTCCGACCAGGTCGACCCGGTGCCCTCGATCTGGGCGTACGTCGTCCGCTGGCTGGCCGGTGGCGTCACGCGGTCGGCGGCCGCCACCCCAGGCAGGGCGAGCAGGCACCCGGCACCGAGCAGCAGGGTGAGCAGGGCACGGGCGCGGTTCACGAGGCTTCCTTGGGGGTGACTGGGCGAGCTGAGGCAGGGTCCGGGGCACCGCTGGTCGAGCTTGTCGAGACCTCCGCAGTCCGCGCGCGGTCCCGACCGACTCCCCCTCCGGAGCCGGCCCGGATCGCGCGGCGGACCAGCGAGGGCCCGCCGCGCCGCTGCCGGGCCAGCAGCCGCGCGATGGTGAAGAGGACGAGGACGAGGAACAGCAGGGCGGTCGCGGCCGCGAACGCGCGCTCGATCGCCACCGGCTCGCCACTGCGGACGTTGGTGTAGATGAACAGCGGCAGCGAGTTCATGACGCCGCCCGCGGGGTCCTTGACCATGAACGCCGCGGCACCCGAGGTCAGCAGCACCGGGCTGGTCTCGCCGACTCCGCGGGCGACGCCGAGGATCACCGCGGTGGCCAGGCCGGGCCGGGCGGTCGGCAGCACGACGTGCCAGACGGTTCGCCAGCGGCTGGCACCCAGCGCCAGGCTGGCCTCGCGCAGTCCACCGGGGACGACGCGCAGCACCACGTCGGAGGCGCGGGCGATGATCGGCAGGATCATCACCGAGATCGCGAGCGCCGCGGCCAGGCCGGAGCGCGGGTAGCCCAGCGCGATGATGAAGACGGTGTAGATGAACAGCCCGGCCACGATGGACGGCAGTGCGGTCATCGCCTCGACGACGGTCCGCACGATCCGCGCGAACCGGCCGCCGATCTCGGTCATGAACACCGCGGTGCCGATGCCGAGCGGCAGCGTGATCAGGAGGGCGATGCCGAGCTCGATCGCCGACCCGGTGATGGCGTGCAGGACGCCGCCGTGGGTGAACCCGTCCTTGGGGCCGACGCCGCTCATGTCCTGGGTCCAGAAGTTGACGTGCAGCAGCGGCTTCCAGCCGCGCGCCGCGACGAAGACGATGGTGCTCACGACCGCAGCGCCGACCACCAGGGCGGCGCCGGTCACCACCGACTGGGCGACCCGGTCCTTGACCTCGATCAGCCCACCGCTCATGTGCGCGGTCACCGCGGTGACCGCGAGCCCGAGGACGAACCAGGCGATCAGGAACCAGGGCAGCCCGGACAGCGCCAGCAGTCGCTGGGTGACCAGCCAGGCCAGGCCGAGCGCAGCCACCCACGAGCCGATGCGGGCGAACCGCTCGTCCGGGCTGGGCCGGCCGAGGCCGACCCGGGGCAGCGCGGGCGGAGCGTCGTCGTCGTACGTCGGGAGCACGGTGACCGGCGGCGGCGTCACGTCGTACGTCGGGGGCTGGGTCAGCGTCATGGTCAGTCGACCCCTACGCCGGAGCGGCTGCGGTTCACGACGACCGCCGCGATCGTGTTGACCACGAGCGTGATGAGGAAGAGCACGAACCCGGCGGCCAGCAGCGCCGACAGCTGGGAGGTGCTGGCCTCGCCGAACCGGCCGGCGATCAGGGAGCTCACCGTGCTGGTGCCGATCTCGAGGATCCGCGGCTTGATCACGAAGGCGGGCGAGACGATCAGGACGACCGCGATGGTCTCGCCCAGCGCCCGGCCCAGGCCGAGCATGGTGCCGCCGATGATGCCGCCGCGGCCGAAGGGCAGCACGACCGAGGTGACCATCCCCCACTTCGTGGCGCCGAGCGCGAGCGCGGCCTCCTTCTCGCCGGGCGGGGTCTGCGAGAAGACCTGACGCATCACGGCGCAGGCCATCGGCATGACCATCATGGAGACCGCGATCCCGGCGCAGAAGGCACTCGCGATGTAGCGGCTCGTGTCCCACACCGCGGCGTTCGGGTCGGTGTCCTTGACGTCGAAGATCGGGATCCAGCCGAAGTGCTTCTGCAGCCACAGCGCCAGCTCGGCCGCGTGCGGCATGATCAGGAAGTAGCCCCAGAGGCCGTAGACGATCGAGGGCACCGCGGCCATCAGGTCGATCAACGCGACCAGGGTGGGCTTGAGCCGTTCCGCCGCGTACTCGCTGATGTAGATGGCGGTCGCCAGCGCCAGGGGGAACGCGAAGAACATCGCGACCATGGCGACCGACAGTGTCCCGACGAGCACCGCCGAGATGCCGATGACGTCCTGGTCCGGCTGCCACTGGCTCTCGGTGAAGAAGCTGAACCCGTAGCGCTTGATGGTCGGGTAGGCCTGGTAGCCGAGGAAGAGGCCCACGCCGCCGGTGATCACGAGCACCGAGGCACCGACGGTGCGCGCGCCGAACGCGAAGACCGCGTCCGCTCCGGTCGAGGCCCGCGAGATCCTGCGGGGTCGGACCTCCGCCAGGGCCGCGTCGGGCGTCGGGATCGTCGTGGTCAACGTGGGCTTTCCGGGCTCGGTCCGAGAGCAAGGGGCAGGGCTACGGGGAGGGCAGTGGAGGTCCCGAGTGGAAGTCTTGGTAGCGAGCCGGAACGAACCGGCGGGCTCAGGTGAACGCGGGCGGAACAGCCCACGCCAGACGGTCGAACGGGCTACTCGAATCTCCTGCTGAATAGCCCGAACGGACTACTCGACTGCTGGGGCTGCGAGCGGCCCCACCGCGCGTTTCCGAGATGTTCACCGTCCGGTCGTCGGGAGCGCCGATCGGACGGGCGTGCGTCGCCCTGCGTTCGCACGGCGTCTCTAGCCTGCCCGCGGATCTCGGGAACGACGGCGGCATCGATCGGGGCTGGAATGGCGCGTGCCCACGAGTGGATGGAGGATGCCTGCCTGCGCTGCGGGCTGCACCGCCGCGAGGAGTGGCTGCTGGATCGGGCGCGCCGCCCGGTGCTGGCCCTGGTGTGGACCGACCGGTCCGGGGATCGGCAGATCCAGCCGTTCCCGCTGCTCAAGGGCCTCGAGCCGTCGCGCCGGCCGACGCTGACCCTGGCCGAGGCCTTCCCGGGACTGCCGGTCGGCCCCGAGCCCCCGTGCGGCTCCCCCTCTCTGGCCGCGGAAGGGGG
>JAWWPK010000101.1:0-5789 GCA_033854925.1 Nocardioidaceae bacterium
CTCCTACCAAGCCTCCGCCCGGCTCAAGCTCCAGACCTACCTGCGCGACCTGGTCTGCGCCTTCCCCTACTGCTACCGACCCGCCGAAGCCTGCGACTGCGAACACCGCGTCCCCCACGACCCCGACACAGACCACGGCGGCCCCACCTGCTCCTGCAACCAAGCACCCGCCTGCCGCCGACACCACCGCGCCAAAACCACCGGCGGCTGGACCTACCTCACCGTCGAACCCGGCATCTACCTGTGGCGCAGCCCGCTCGGCTACCAGTTCCTCAAAGACCACACCGGCACCCTCGACGTCACCCCCAACCCCGAACGCGCCCGCCTCGCCCGGACCTTCCTCCAACACTTCGGCCCTACCGACCACGCCGACCCAGCCGACCCAGCCGAACCAGAACCCTGACCACCCCGCCCCACACCCCGCCCGGCACCAGGCGAGCGGGGAGTTCGGCGCGCTGTCGGCGACATGGGTCGGGCGGAGCCGACAGGAGCCATGATCGGGCGACGCTGAGCGCGGCACGGTCGCGCCGCAGCAGTTGACGGCCTGGTCGGATCAGCACCGTCGCCCTCGACTCGCGACGGGTAGGTGTCGTCAGCCACCTCCTACTATTCGCCCGCGCACTCGATCTCTCCGTCAACGGTCGTGACGTTCACAAGGCCGCCACGCCTGCCGACAAGCTTCGTGTCTCCATCGGCGGGAGGAACGAGATCCTCCAGCGCACCGACAGCCCGCCGACACGCATCGATGAGCGGCTTTTGGCGATGTTCTGCGATGGCGTAGCCAGCTGCGCTTCCCACGGCCATCCCCACGACCAGTGCGACGGTGATGGTCAGGAGCAGACGTCTTCGCAGACCGTTGGCGAGCCGGGACATGGGCAGATCGTCTCAGTTCCTAGCAGCGTGTGGCCTCCGCCCGATCATCGGCAAGTGTTCGCACTTGCTCCAGGACCTACTCCTCGTGCGAGGTCAGGAGTCGTCGCCGCGGCCGGCACGGGCCACCGCGGTCGCTGCCGCCGCGCCGATCGCCGCACCTGCGGCGAAGGCGCCCTTCTTGAACCGTCCACCGTGCTCGTCGCCCACGAGCTCGTCGCCCGCGGGCGACCGCGGACCCTGGACCGGGTTCTCGGGCTCGACCACGCGCTGCTCACGGGCCAGCGGGTGCGTCCAGGCCCACGCGGCGGCGTACAGCACGATCCGCGAGAAGTAGTTGATCCAGACCAGCAGGATCAGCGCGAGGCCGAAGATCTGGAACGCCGGCTGCCCCTGGGTGGCGCGGATCAGCAGCCCGGAGACCTGCTTGAGGATCTCGAAGCCGACCGCGCCGAGCAGCGCTCCGGACCACAGCGCGCGCTTCGGGAGGTCGGGGGCCGCGAGCAGCCGGAACATCGCGAAGAACAGCACGGCGTTGGCCAGCAGACCGAGCACCACCACGAGGACCTGCACCAGCCAGCCCAGCTGCTTGCCGAGGCCGACCCAGCCGAGCAGGTCGCCGGAGAAGCCGGAGACGAGGCCGGTGAACGCGACCGCGACCAGCAGCACCACGCCGATGATCGCCAGCGTCAGGAGGTCGCGGAGCTTGCCCTTCACCAGGCTCGGCTGCTCGCGCTCGGGCAGCTCGAAGACCGCGATGAGGGCGTCCCGCAGGGCCGAGAGCCAGCCCAGTCCGGAGTAGAGGACGCCGACCAGGCCGATCAGCCCGACCGTGCCGGCGGCGTGCTCGATGTCCTTGAGCTGGATCTGGTTGTCCCTGGTGCCGATGATCCCCGGGAACATCTGGCCGATCGCCTTGACGAGCGTGTCCTGGGCGTCGGGGAAGACCTTCGAGACCCAGCCGACCACGAAGAAGGCCAGCGCCAAGACGGGGAAGACCGACAGGAAGCCGAAGTAGGTGACCGCCCCCGCCTGCTGGCTCGCCTTGGTCGCGCCGTACTGCTCCTGCGTCCGCACCGCGTGGTCGACGCCGGGGTGGTCCTGCCGCACGTCGTGGATGCGGGCCTTCACCCGATCGACGGCGCCGGCCATGGCGGTCAGGTACCCGGGCGGAGCGGGAAGTAGCGCGTGGGCGTCCAGCCGCGCTCGTGGTCGTGGACGTAGAGGTGGAAGTCGTCGACGGCGAACTCGCACTCGAAGTCGCCGAGCTCGTCGAAGGCCTGGTCGAGCCGGCTCTCGGCGACGTCATGGGCGATCGTGACGTGCGGGTGGTAGGGGTAGGCCAGGTCGACCGCGAGCGGCCCCCGGCGTACGGCGCCCGCCAGCTGCTCGCACTGCGAGATGCCCTCGGCCAGGGTCACGAACACCACCGGCGAGACCGGCCGGAAGGTGCCGGTGCCGCGGAGGTGGACCTCGAACGCAGGGACCTCGGCCGCCGCAGCGGCCAGGTGCACCTCGATCTCGGCGAGTCCCTCGTCGGTCACCTCGGTCGGCGGGACCAGCGTGATGTGGGTCGGGATGGTGGCGGCCATGGCGTCACCGATGCTGGTGCGGTAGTCCTGCAGCTCGGTCGCCCAGGGCTCCGGGATGGCCAGCGCCACTCCGATCGTCGGCACGGCGCAAACCTACTCAGGTGCTACTTCGCCTGCGCCACGAACCCCACGCGCTGGTAGATGTCGTCAAGGGTCGCCTGCGCGACCTCATGGGCCTGCCGACGGCCCTGCTCGAGCACCTGGGTGAGATGGGCCTGGTCGTCGAGGAGCTCCAGGGTGCGGTCGCGGAACGGCGTCACGAAGTTGACGACCACGTCGGCGAGGTCCTTCTTGAGGTCGCCGTACCCCTTGCCGGCGTACTGGTCCTCGAGGTCCTGGATGCTCGTCGCGGTCAGCGAGCTGTAGATGGTGAGCAGGTTGCTGACCCCCGGCTTCTCCTCCGCGTCGAAGCGGATCTCGCTGCCCGAGTCGGTGACCGCGCTCCGGATCTTCTTCGCGCTGACCTGGGGGTCGTCGAGCATCTCGATGATGCCTTGCGGCGAGGACGCCGACTTGGACATCTTCGCGGTCGGGTTCTGCAGATCGCCGATCTTGGCGGTCGCCTTGAGGATGTAGGGCTCGGGCAGCCGGAGCGTCTTCTTGTAGCGGCTGTTGAACCGCTGGGCGAGGTCGCGGGTCAGCTCGAGGTGCTGGCGCTGGTCCTCGCCGACCGGGACGTAGTGCGGTCGGTAGAGCAGGATGTCGGCCGCCTGGAGCACTGGATAGGTGAACAGCCCGACGCTCGCCGCGCCCTCACCACCCTTGGCGGACTTGTCCTTGAACTGGGTCATCCGCCGGGCCTCGCCGAAGCCGGTGAGGCACTGCAGCACCCAGGCGCCCTGGGTGTGCGCAGGCACCTGGCTCTGGATGAAGATCGCCGATCGTTGTGGGTCGATGCCCATCGCCAGCAGCTGGGCCGCCGCGCGCAGGGTGCGCTCGCGGAGGGCCCCTGGGTTCTGCTCGACGGTGATCGCGTGCAGGTCAGCGATGAAGAAGAACGGCGCGTGGTCGGTCTGCAGGTCCACCCACTGCCGCAGCGCGCCGAGGTAGTTCCCGAAGTGGAAGGAGTCGGCGGTCGGCTGGATCCCCGAGAGCACCCGGGGGCGGGCGCCACCCGAGACCAGGTCAGGGACGCTGGTCTCAAGCTCGGTGGTGGGGGCGGCAGGCATGGCTGGCATTCTCCCTGATCATGGGCCGCATCCATGACCTGGTCCGCTCCTTCTACGACGACCTCTGGAACCGCTGGGACGACGTCGCTGTCGACGCCGTGCTGTCCCCCGGCTTCGGGTTCCGCGGCTCGTTGGGCACCACGACCGTCGGCCGCGACGGCTGGCGCGGGTACCGCGACACCGTCCGCGCCGGCTCGTGGGACTTTCACAACGAGGTCGTGACGCTGGTGTGCTCCGAGAGCTCGGCCGCCGCCCGCCTGCTCTACTCGGGCACCCACACCGGCCCGCTCCTCGGCCTGCCGGCCACTGGCCGTCGCTTCGAGTACGCCGGCGCGGCGTTCTTCACGCTCGAGGACGGGCTGCTCGCGAGCGCCTGGGTGCTGGGCGACCTCGAGGGACTACGCGGTCAGCTCTGCTGACGCCTGCCGCGGGACCTGCCGATGGCCCACTCCGCGATGGCGAGGTTGATGACCCACCCGGCGCCCTTGTAGAGGTCGCCTCGTAGCTCGCCGGTGCCGAACAGCGCGTCACCGATCCCCTCGGTGAAGGCCTGGGTCCCGGCAGCCAGACCGATGGCGTAGGCGCGCACCATCCAGGCCCGGTGCGCGGGGATGTCGCGGCGCCGGGCCGCGTCGAACCCCAGGACGAGGCAGACGGCCATCGCTGAGGCGAAGACCAGCCGCAGCACGTAGAGCAGGTCACCGGTCCCCGGCTTCTGGCTGTAGACCAGCGTCATCCACAGCGCCGAGCCGGCCACGCACAGACCGGCGACGGCCACCACCCGCCCGGCCCTGCGGTGCCAGCTCCAGTGCCGGCGCCGGAACCGGGGCGCGAGCTGGAGCGCTCCGAAGAGGGCGTACGTCGTGGCGCCGAGGATGTGGACGACGAGCGGGAACGGGAAGCCCGCGAAGCGCGGGTCCGCCGGGAGCACCTCGGGGCCGCCTGCGAGCTGGACGAGACGCAAGGCTCCAGCCACCACGGGGATGACACTGAGGACCACGAGTGCCAGCGGGACCGCCCAGCTCGGTCGGCCGGCTCGCCGGCGCGTAGTCGTCGGCAGCAGGGCGGTCATGGTCGCACCTCCGGTGGGACCTGGGTGACCGAGAGCAGCGGGAGGCCCAGGTCACGGAGCCTGGCCAGCAGGCCGTGCAGGGCGGCCTGGTCCATGACCTGGCCGCGGATGACGGTCGTCCCGTCGGCAGCGGTGCTGACGGTCATGCCGTCGAACCAGCTCGCCCACCGCTGGTCCAGTCGCCCGCGGAGCTGGATCTCGTACCAGTCCGCTGCGTCGTCACCGGTTCTGCGCGTGTCCATGTCCGCAAGCTAGGAGCCCGGAGGGTGAGTGGGCGTCACACCATGTGGTGAGCGACGTGGTGATCTTCAGCGGGAGCTCAGCAGCCCCAGCTGTCTGGCCCTGCTGACCGCGGAGCGCCGGTTGTTGACGCCGAGCTTGGTGTAGACGTGCTTGGTGTGGGTCCGCACGGTGTTCAGGGAGACAACGAGCTCGCGGGCGATCGACGGCCCATCGAGGTCGGTGGCCAGCAGTCTCAGGACGACCTGCTCCCGCTCGCTCAGAGGGTCGACCAGCGGACTCACCGGGGAAGCGGTCCGAGGCGGCGGGGGCATCGTGCTCGTGTCCGGCCGCTGCACGGACCCGACCAGGTCGCGGAGGTAGCCCCACTCGGGTCTGCCTGCGGCGAGCGCAGCGAGCAGCGCTCTCATCGGGTCTCCCTCGTCGAGGAAGACCCGGGCATGACCGTCGGGCTCGGCCAGCGTCAGTGCGCGTTCGAGGGTCTCCAGCGCTCCGGGCTGGTCACCGCCCGCATGCCGGGCGAGGGCATGCAGCGCCAGGACCTCGATGAGGGTCCCGGTCCGGCCACTCGCCTCCGCGGCCTCGGCCAGCCGGTCGAGGAGACCCGTCGCGTTGCGCAGCGCCGGCTCCGAGCCTTCGAAGGCGTGCTCGGCGAGCAGCAGCCGGGCGAGGGTGACGTGCTCGTACTCGCGCAGGTAGGAGAGCTGGTCCGAGTCGTTCACATCCCGGCTCCGCGCCCACTCCCGAGCCGAGGCGAGGTCGCCCGACGAGGCCTGCACGCGGGCCAGCTGGGCCGGCACCGGGCGTACGTCGGGCGAGTAGTCGCCGACGTACACGCGGACCGCC
>JAWWPK010000102.1:0-6823 GCA_033854925.1 Nocardioidaceae bacterium
CATGTCCCAACCGACCGGCACCTCCACGGAAACCCCGGCGCCCCGCTTGGTGATCCGCAGCTCCTTGGTCTCGGTCTCGACGCCCGGGTCGAGCGGGGCCGCCGTGGGGTCGGGGAAGACGTCGTACACCGGCGGCGTCGGGACCGAGGGAGACACCGCAGTGATCGGCGCCAGCGTGTCACTGCGCGCCGGCCCCTGCTGGTCACGATCGGCGACGGCGTACCCGCCCGCGACGCCCACACACAGCAGCACCGCTGCGACCCCGAGCGCGCGCCACCACATGCGGTCGACGATAACGAGTGGCAAGGCCGCCGATGAATCGGGAAAGTTCGCAGAGTCTGTCGTATTCGTCAGCACCCGTTCGTAGAAGGGGTGAAGACCTTCCGGACCGAGGAGAACCAGATGACCACCCACCAGCCCTCCCCGCAGGCTCAGGGCGCCGACACGTCAGGGGTTGACGTGGCGTCCAAGAGCCGCTGGCTGGCCCTCTACGTGCTGTGCCTGGGCGACCTGATGATCGTGCTCGACCAGAGCATCGTGAACGTCGCGCTGCCCTCCATCCGCACCGACCTCGGCTTCTCGCAGGCCTCCCTGGCCTGGGTCGTGAACGCCTACCTGCTCACCTTCGGCGGCTTCCTGCTGCTGTCCGGCCGCCTCGGCGACCTGCTCGGCAACAAGCGGGTCTTCCTCGGCGGGGTCGTGTCCTTCACCATCGCCTCCGCCGTCTGCGGCCTCGCGCCGAGCGCCTCGTTCCTCGTCGTGGGCCGCGCGGTGCAGGGCCTCGCCGGCGCGAGCGTCTCCGCGGTCGCGTTGGCCCTGATCATGGGCCTGTTCAGCGAGCCCGGCGACCGGGCCAAGGCGATGGGCGTCTTCGGCTTCGTGATGTCCGGTGGCGGAGCGGTCGGCGTCCTGGCCGGCGGCGTCCTGACCGGCCTGCTGTCGTGGCACTGGATCTTCCTCGTGAACGTCCCCGTCGGCATCGCCGTCGTCATCGCCACCCGCGCGGTGCTGCCCGCCGACGACGTGGTGCCCGGCTCGACCAAGCTCGACGTCCCCGGCGCCGTCCTGGTGACCTCCGCCCTGATGCTCGCTGTGTACGCCGTCGTGGGCGGCAACGAGGCCGGCTGGACCTCGACCCGCACCGTGGCCCTCCTGGCGTCCGCGGCTGTCCTGTTCGTCGCCTTCGTGGCCCGCGAGGTCAGGGCCGCCGAGCCGCTGGTCCCGCTGCGTCTCTTCAAGCTGCGCAACGTCTCGGTCTCGCAGGTGGTCGGCGTGCTGTGGGCCGCCGCGATGTTCGCCTGGTTCTTCCTGGCCGCGCTCTACCTGCAGCAGGTGCTGGGTTACAGCGCGCTCGAGGTCGGCCTCGCGTTCGTCCCGACGAGCCTGGTGATGATGTTCTGCTCGCTCAAGGTCTCCGACCGGCTGGTCATGGCCTTCGGGATCCGCGCGCCGCTGACCGTCGGCCTGGCGCTGGCCGCTCTGTCCCTGGGCCTGTTCGCCATGGCGCCGGTCGACGGCAGCTTCGTGACCGACGTACTGCCCTCGATGGTGCTGCTCGGCATCGGTGCCGGCATCGCCTTCAACCCGGTGCTGCTCGCCGCGATGGGTGACGTCGAGCCCCACGAGGCCGGACTCGCGTCCGGCGTCGTGAACACCTCCTTCATGATGGGCGGCGCGCTCGGCCTGGCCGTCCTGGTCGCGGTCTCCGACTCACGCACCGCCTCGCTGGCGGCCGGCGGTTCCTCCGCGGTCGAGTCACTGCACGGTGGCCTGCAGGTCGCCTTCGCGGTCGGTGCGGTCTTCGCAGCCCTGGCGGCGGTGATCGGCGGGACCCTCCTCCGGCCGCAGCCGATGTCGATGCCCGAGCCGGAGGCGGCCGAGGACGACCACGACTGCGACTGCCCGGAGCCCTGCGCGGCCTGACAGGCCGGGGTATCTCAGCCGGCCAGCTGCGCGGTCGGCGACACGTGCGCCAGCAGCGCGTCGAGACCGCTCCCGTCCATGACCCGGCCGGCCACCGTGACGACCATGACGGCCTGGTCGGTGGAGTCGGTGCCGTAGGCGATCCAGCGCTCCTTCACGATGCGGGGCTCGCCCATGTTGCTGTAGCGGTAGGCGAGGGTCGCCCACCGTTGTCCGAGGCTGTCCATGACCTTGACGTGCTGGCCGAGCACCTTCAGGCCGGGGGTGCCGGCCAGCGCGCGCACCTGGCTGCTCATGGCGGCCGCGGGGGTGGCGGCCCGGGTCGGCTCGCGGAGGCTGAGCAGGTCGTTGCCGGTGGGGTCGTGGAACCGGCCCTCGGCCTGCGGCGTGCGGACGAACGACCAGCCGCGGGGCGCGTCGATGCCCAGACTGCCTTCGGCGGGCCCGGCGCTGGCGTCCCAGACCGTGTACCGGTAGTGCAGGCCCGTGGCCAGGGCGTCTCCCACGTAGCCGCCGCCGCACCCGCCGTCCATCGGCGGCGAGCCGGTGTCGGCGTGGGCGACGCCGGCGGAGCCGAGCAGCAGGACCCCCGAGGTTGCGAGGACGGCAGCGATGCGCTTCATGGTGAGCTCCGATCGAGAACGGGTCCGAACACCTCTGGGACTCGGCGGTGGACGGTTCGGTTGCCTCCGGCCGGACTACGCGATCGGGCGCACCACCGCCCAACCGGGCCATTGCCGGACCTCGTGGTCGGTGTCCTAGCGTGCTCCCGGTGACCCGCCTGCTGATCCGACGTGCGCGCCTGGTGCCGATCGGACCGACCGCGGCGCCGCCGCAGCACCCCGTCGACGTCCTCGTCGAGGGCGGCCTGGTCACCACGGTCGCCGCCCAGCTCGACCCTCGTCCCGGTGTCGAGGAGTACGACGCCGACGGCCGCTGGTGTGCTCCCGGCCTCTGGGACCAGCACGTGCACCTCACCCAGTGGACGCTCTCCTCTCAGCGGCTCGACCTCGCGCAGGCCCGCACGCCCGAGCAGGTGCTGGCGCTGGTGGCCGAGCGCGTGAGGTCGCTGCCCGGCGTGCCCGT
The DNA here is from genome assembly GCA_033854925.1 of Nocardioidaceae bacterium. GTDB lineage: Bacteria > Actinomycetota > Actinomycetes > Propionibacteriales > Nocardioidaceae > Nocardioides. Next base: position 3,010 of record JAWWPK010000102.1, read on the forward strand.
CGTCGGCTGGGGCCACCGTCCGGGCCACTGGCCGCGCGACGTCACCGTCTCCGAGCTGGACGCCGCCACCGGCGACACCCCGGTGGTGCTGATCGCCGGCGACGGGCACCACGCCTGGCTCAACACCACGGCCCTCATGCACCTGGCCATGCCGGTGCGCGACTCGGTGGTCCGCGAGACGGAGTGGTTCTCGGTCTACCCGCGGCTGGTCACCCTCGTCGGCCGCGACGGGACCTCGCCCGAGGCGTTCCGCCGCGCCCTGGACGCCGCGGCCGCCCGGGGCGTGGTCGGCCTGGTCGACTTCGAGTTCGGCGGCGGACGCGAGGACTGGGTCGAGCGCTGGGCCGCGGGCTGCGACGTGCTCCGGGTCCGCTGGGCGACGTACGCCGACACCCTCGACGAGGTGATCGACGCGGGTCTGCGCACCGGGGACCCGCTGCCGGGCTGCGACGACCGGATCACCATGGGGCCGCTCAAGATCATCAGTGACGGCTCGCTCAACACCCGGACCGCGTGGTGTTGCGAGCCCTACGCCGACGCACACCGGCTGGAGTACCCGGCCGGCCAGCCCAACCTCTCCGGCGACGAGCTCCGCGACCTGCACAAGCGCGCGCACGGCGCCGGCCTCGAGGTCGCCACCCACGCGATCGGCGACGCGGCGGTGGCCGAGGCGCTCGCGGCGTACGCCGGGACCGGGGCGATCGGCTCGATCGAGCACGCCCAGCTGGTCGGTCGTGACGACGTACGCCGGATGGCCGAGCTCGGCGTCCGGGCCAGCGTCCAGCCGGCCCACCTGCTCGACGACCGTGACCTCACCGAGCTGGCCTGGCCGGGCCGGGCCGAGCGCTGCTTCGCGTTCCGATGGATGCTCGACGACGGCGTCGAGCTCGCGCTCGGCTCGGACGCGCCGGTCTCGCCGCTCGACCCGTGGCTGGCGATCGCAGCTGCCGTGCACCGCAGTGCCGACGAGCGCGACCCTTGGCACGGCGAGCAGGCCCTCACCCCCGCCGAGGCGCTGGCCGCCTCCGTCGACGGACAGCCCACCGTCGGGGTCGGCTCACCCGGCGACCTGGTCCTCCTCGACGCCGACCCGCTGGCCGTCGGCACCGACTCGTCAGGGACCGGCACGGCGCTCCGCAGCATGTCGGTCGCCCTGACCGCCGTCGCCGGCCGGGTCGTCCACTCGACTATCTAGGAGACCGTGAGCTTCTTCATGATCAGGTCCGCGACCGCCTGCTGCTCCGCGGCGAACGGGTGGAACGCGAGGGCCCGCATCAGGTCGGTGTTGACCCCGTTGACCCAGGCGTCCTGGCCGGCGCAGATGTCGTGCCCCTTGCTCGCCTTCACCATGTCGATGAAGCCGGCCCCGGCCTTCTTGGCCGCGGTGCGCAGCGCGTCGTTGAGCTTCACCGCGAGGCTGCGCACGTAGGGGTAGTCGCCCTTGGCCAGAGGCAGGATCCGGCAGGTCCCCTTGGCCGGCAACAGCTGCGGGTAGCCGACCAGGATCACCGTGGCCTGCGGCGCCCGGTCGTGGATGCCCTTGAGCGCCGAGGTGACGCGGACGCCGATCTTGTCGATCTTCCCGACCAGCAGGTCCTTCTTCTTCCTGCCGGCGTCCTTCATGTAGTCGCGGCACGGCGAACCGTTGTGGTCGCTGAGCCCGAACTGGCCGCAGGTCCCGACCATCGTCTCGAACAGCTTGAGGTCGTTGCCCCCGATGCCGAGGGTCACCAGCGAGGTGTCCGCGGACAGGGCGGCGAACTGCGGCGCGTAGACGTGGTCGCCGGTGTGCTGGGCGCCGATCAGCGACACGGTGGTGGCGCCGGAGCAGCTGACGTCGACGAAGTCGGACTTGAGCTGGTTCCCTACCAGGTTGGCGTAGTTGCCGTTCGACCGCAGGCAGCCGGTCTCCTGCTCGGTCTGCGGGACGCCAGGGGCAGCGGTGTAGGAGTCGCCGAGCGCGATGTACGTCGGGTACGCCGAGTGCTGGCCCGGCCTGGCCGTGCTGGGCTGCGGGTTGCCGACGGTCGCCGACGGCGGGCCGTCGTCACAGCCCGTCAGCGCAGCGAACGTCGCCAGCGCGAGGACGGCGACGGCCCGGCGCACTGGGAGCCCTAGCATGCGCTCCACGTTACGGCGGTCATCCATGTCGCGAAGATCAACGGCCGAATGACCTGTTGGTCACTGCTCCAGCGCCTTCTCGACCAGCTCGGCCACGGCGGCCTGGCAGCTGGCGAGTGGATGGTACGCCGCGGCGACTCCCGGCCGGGCTTCGAAGCCGTTGACCCAGGCGTCCGCGCCGGCGCAGATGTCGTGCCCGTCGCTCGGCCCCAGCACCTCGACGTACGTCGCGCCCGCCGCGGCCGCCGCCCGGCGCATGGCCGCGTCCATCGCCGACCACTGGGCGCGGACGAACGGGTAGTCGCCGGTGGCCAGGGGCAGCTCGGGGCAGGTGCCCCGGGCCGGCACCGGCTGCGGGTAGCCCACGAGCAGCACCCGGGCGTCGGGCGCCCTGCGATGCACCTGGTTGAGCAGCGCCTCCAGCCGGGCAGCGATCTGGGGCGGCAGCGCGGTCAGGTCCGAGGCGGATGCGGGGCCCTGCTTCTGGCACGGGCCGCCGGTCGGGTCCGCCGCGGCGGTCGCCGTGCAGCCGAACATCAGGCCGAAGAACCACGAGAAGTCGTTGGCGCCGAGCCCGACCGTTACCAGGTCCGTCGTGCGCCGCAGCCGGTCGAGCTGCGCCGGCCACGTGCCGTCGGGCCGTTGCTGTGGGACGGCGCCGTTCTCGGTCGTCGCCCCACCACAGCTGGCGTCACCGAGATCTGCGTGGATCGACTCGGCGACGAGGTAGGGATAGCTGAGCCGGGACTGGCCGCACTTGCCCGTGCTCACGACCTCATCGGGAAGCCCGGCACCCGAGGTGAACGAGTCACCCAAGGCGACGTAGTCGTGGATGCGGGTGACGTCCGCGTCGTCGGCACAGCCCGACGCGCCGAGCGCGGCGACGAGCAGCACCGGCAGCACCCACCTCACGCGGTGACGGTAAGGCGCGCACCCGACTTCTCGGGTAGAAACCTTCTGTGTCCCAAGTGTCGAACGGCGGTCCGGACAAGGGGTCGTCCCTGTTCACCGTGCTGGTGGCACTCGGCGCGAACGCGCTGCTGGCGGTCGCGAAGTCGATCGCGGCGGCGGCGACCGGGTCTGCGGCGATGGTCGCCGAGGCGGCCCACTCGTGGTCGGACACCGGCAACGAGGTGTTCCTGCTCGTGGCCGAGCGCTCCGGCCGGCGACCCCGGGACGCGGCCCATCCTCGCGGGCACGGCCGCTCCACCTACATCTGGTCGCTCGTCGCGGCGTTCGGCCTGTTCTCCGCCGGCGCCGTCGTGTCGGTGTGGCACGGGCTGACCGAGCTGGTCGCCGAGCCCGGCCCCGCGTCGTACACCGCGAACTACGTGGTGCTCGGCCTGGCCTTCCTCCTCGAGGGCGTGTCGTTCGCGCAGGCATCGCGGCAGGTGCGCGGCAACGCGATGCTTCGCGGGCTGCACCCGCTCCGCTACGTGACCCGCACCTCGGACCCGACGCTGCGTGCGGTGTTCTTCGAGGACTCCGCGGCGCTGCTCGGCCTGCTGCTGGCCGGCGCCGGGATCGGGCTGCACCAGCTCACCGGCCAGCACGAGTTCGACGCGGCCGGCTCGATCGCGGTCGGGCTGATGCTTGCTGTCGTCGCGATCTTCCTGATGCGGCGCAACATGGACTACCTGCTAGGCGAGGGCGACACGCCCGAGCTGCGGGCGCGGGTGCTCGCCGAGATGGT
>JAWWPK010000103.1:0-4374 GCA_033854925.1 Nocardioidaceae bacterium
CGAACGACCGCCGCGACCGCGGCGCGCGCCTGGGCCAGGCCGATCGCGATGCCCTCGCCGGTCAGCGCGTCGACGTACCCGGCGGCGTCACCGACCAGGAGCACCCGGCCGAGGGTGCGCGCGGTCGAGCGCTGGCGCAGCGGTCCGGCGCCGCGGGTCCGCGACAGCGGGCGGCGCTCGAGCCGCTCCTTGAGCAGCGGGTGCTCGGCGAGCAGCTCGTCGAACGGCGCCTGGCGCTCGGTGAGCACCGCGATGCCGACCAGCTCGTCGGCCACCGGCGTCACGTAGGCCTCCGACCCGTCGGCCCAGTGCACCTCGACGAACGGCGTCCACGGCGCCATCTCGACATGCACGCGCAGCCCGAAGCGTCGGCGCCCCTCCGGAGGCCGGTCGAGGCCGATCATCCGGCGCACCGGCGAGTGCAGACCGTCCGCGGCGATCAGGTAGCGGGCCGGCTCGTCGTCGACGAGGACGTGGCCGGAGCGGTTCTCGACCTCGCCGACCGCGCGCTCCACGATCTTCACCCCGGCCTCGGCCACGGCGTCGGTGAGCGACCCGTGCAGCGTGGTCCGGCGGACCCCGCGCCCGTCGCCGTGACGGAACGGCGCGTCGGCGGTGCGGCCACAGCCGAGGTAGCGGATCCCGGCCAGCCGGTGGCCGGGCGGGTCGACACCGAGGGCGGCCAGGTCGGCCACCGCCCCGGGCATCAGTCCCTCGCCGCAGGCCTTGTCGACCGGGCCGGGGCGCGGCTCGCGGACCTCGACGTCGAGACCGGCCCGGGCGGCGTACAGCGCGGTCGCGAGGCCGACCGGTCCGCCGCCGGCGATGACGAGGTCACGCACCGGACGGCTCCGCCAGCGTCGCGATGGCGGCGTTCTCCACCCGGATCCGCACGGTCAGCAGCACCGCGTTGAGGACCGTGAACACCACCGCGGTGACCCAGCAGGCGTGCACGAGCGGGAGCGCCATGCCTTCTAGAACCACGGCGACATAGTTGGGGTGCGAGATGATCTTGTACGGACCTTTCTGCACCGGCGCCAGCCCCGGCACCACGATCACCCGGGTGTTCCACTGCCGCCCGAGGGTGGTGATGCACCACCAGCGCAGGGCCTGGCTCAGCACCACCACGAGCAGCATCGACCAGGCCAGCGCCGACGGCACGTGCGGCTCCCGCACGTAGGCCTCGACCAGCGCCCCGGCCAGCAGCGCCGTGTGCAGCAGCACCATGGGCGGGTAGTGCGAGAAGCCGGTCTCGACGCCGCCCCGCTCGAAGGACCAGGCGGCGTTCCGCTTGGAGACGACGAGCTCGGCAAGGCGCTCGACGCCGACCAGGAGAACCAGGACGGTGAACGCGGCCAGAGAAGTCACGGCGCCGCCCGAAGCAGCACCAGCTCGGAGCAGAACCCCGGCCCCATCGCCATCAGCAGGCCGTGGCTGCCGGGCGCCGGCGGCCGCTCCCGGAGCGTGTCCTCGAGGACGTGGAGCACCGACACCGAGGACAGGTTGCCGATCTGGGCGAGCGACTGCCGGGTCAGTGCGATCGCGTCCGGCTCGAGCTCCAACGCCGACTCGAGCGCGTCGATCACCTTGGGGCCGCCGGGGTGGCAGACCCACCAGCCGATGTCGGCGCGGGTCAGGTCGTGGTCGGCGAGGAAGGCGTCGACGTCCTCGCGCACGTAGCGGCCGATCACCGTCGGCACCTCGGCGTCCAGCACGATCCGGAGCCCGGTCGAGCCGACGTCGAAGCCCATCACGCGCTCGGAGTCGGGGTAGAGCCTGCTCCTCGTCGAGAGCACGTGCACCGGCGACGGCCGCGACACCTGCCGCTCCTCGCCGGCGGCGATCACGCACGAGGCGCCGTCGCCGAAGAGCCCGCTGGCGACCAGGTTCGGCACCGAGACGTCGTCGCGCTGCACGGTGAGCGAGCACAGCTCGACGGCGACCAGCGCCGCGACCTGATCCGGATGTCCGGCGAGGTAGTCGTGCAGCCGTGCGATCCCGGCCGCCCCCGCGACGCAGCCGAGGCCGAACAGCGGCACCCGCTTCACGTCCGGCCGCAGCCCGACCGCGGCGGCGATCCGCGCCTCCAGCGACGGTACGGCGAGCCCCGTCACCGTCGCCGACACGATGAGGTCGACGTCGGTCGGGGTGAGGTCCGCGGCCTTGAGCGCGTCCTGCAGCGCCCGGGAGCCCAGTTCGACGGCGTGCTCGATGAAGTGGTCGTTGGCAGAGGTGAAGCCGTCCAGCTCGCCGTACTGGTCGAGGGGCAGCACCGTGTGCCGGAACTCGACGCCGGAGTTGGCGTGGAACCGGCGCAGGAGCCGCTCGTCGAGCCCGCCGCCGCGTGCGATGACGCCGGCGAAGGCGTCGGTGATCTCGGCCTGCGAGTGCCGATGCGGTGGGAGCGCGCCCCGGACCGTGAGGATCTGCATCAGCGAACCACCCTCGCTCGCGTTGCCGTGGCTGCCTTGCGACCCAGCCCGGCGACCAGACCCCGGACCAGACGGCCGGAGATCCGCCCGTCCCCCAGTCCGAGCTCGACGATCTCGTCGAAGACCTGCTTGTCCCGGCGCGCGACCCGGATGCCGCCGTCGACGATCACGGGGTGCTCCGCCAGCCGCGAGGCGACGAAGGTGTGCTTGAGGTGCCGGCCGAGCAGCCCGCGGACCGCCTGCCGGTGCAGCGCTCCCGGGTCGCCCCCGCCACTGAGTGCGCGGACCGCGGACCGCCCGGCCGCGATCCCGGTCGCGATCGCGTAGTAGATGCCCTCGCCGGTCATCGGGTTGATCAGCCCGGCCGCGTCGCCGGTGAGGAGCAGCCGGCCGTCGGGCTGGTCCCAGCGCCAGCCGGACAGCGGCAGGTGGTGGCCCTTCCAGTCCTCACCGGCGTCGACCGAGCCGGGCAGCAGCCGCTCGAGCTGGTCGAGGAGCAGCGCTCGCGAGGGCGGGTCACCCGTGCCGTCGGGCGGCAGCAGCTCGCCGTAGCCCACGTTCGAGAGCCCGTCGCCGCGGTCGAACGCCCAGGCGTACGCCGGCTGGCGCCGATCGCCGTACCGGATCACCTGGGTGCCGCGCCGGTCCGGTGGGGTGGGCGCGTAGCCGCGGATGGCAAGCGCGCGGCGGTCGTAGGGCAGCCCGAGCGCCTTGCGGACCACCGAGTGAGCTCCGTCGGCGCCGACGACGATCCCGGACGAGATGGTCCCGTTGAGGACGATCTCGTGCGAGATAGTTCTGCCCGGGACAGTTTCGTTCGAGACTATTTCGCAGGAGACGATCCGGTCCCGCCGGAACGTCGCACCGCGGTCCACCGCGCGCTCGACCAGCCGGGCGTCGAAGACCTGACGCGGGATGACGTAGACCGGCCGGGCCATCGTCCGGACGACCGCCTGCTCTCCGCGGGCCAGCTCGAGTCTGGTCAGCGGGGTCCAGCCGTCCTCGACGCCAGTGACGCCGATCGAGGCGAGCTTCTCGAAGCAGTGCGGGGCGATGCCGTCGCCACAGGACTTGTCGCGCGGGAACTCCGACCGGTCGAGGAGCAGCACCCGGAGCGACGGGTCCTCGTGCAGCGCGGCCAGTGCGGTCGTGGCGCCGGCCGGGCCGGCGCCGACGATCACGAGATCCCAGGACTCGCTCGCTCTATCGGTCATCGCGCCCACACCAGCATCGCCACATCGACCAGAGCCATCGCGATGGCCGCGCGGAACGGCGTGCGACCGTGCGCGAGCAGCGCCACCGCCGCGAGCCCGGCAGTCAGGACCAGGGCCACCGCCGCCAGCACGCCCGAGTCGACCGGGGCTCCCAGGACGATCACGACCGCCGCAGCGACCAGCACCGCTGCCGAGACCACCGGGCTCCACCGCGCGCCCAGCCGGTGCGGCAGGCCGCGGACGCCGGTGGCCTCGTCGTCGGCCAGATCGGGCAGGACGTTGACGAAGTGCGCACCGACGCCGAGCAGGGCGCCGGCCAGTGGAAGCCACAGCGGGGGCACCTGGTCCGGGTTGTCGGTGAGGGAGACGAACGCCGGCAGGCCACCGAAGGCGACGGCGTACGGCAGCCACGACCACGGCGTGGCCTTGGCGCCGAGGTTGTAGACCCAGCCGGCGGCGACGCAGGCCAGGTGGACCAGGCCGGCCACCCACCCGCACGCGAGCGACAGCGGGATGGTCGCGAGCACCGCGGCACCGCAGGCGATGCGCACGGTCCGCTCGGACACCCGGCCGTCCACCAGGGGCTTGTCCTCCCGCCCGACCGCGCGGTCACGAGCCAGGTCGATGAGGTCGTTGGACCAGCCGATCGAGAGCTGGCCGGTCAGCACCGCCGCGACCACCAGGGCGATCGAGCCGGGCCCGAGCCCGACCGCGCCGGCGAGCAGGCC
>JAWWPK010000104.1:0-3782 GCA_033854925.1 Nocardioidaceae bacterium
CTGCCTGGACGCACTGGGCGACGAGGCGGGCGCGGCGGTCAGCGACGAGCGGCTACTGGTGGCCGGCGTCACCGACAAGAGCAACCCAGGTGAGGGCGACACGCTGGCGTGCTTCGGCTTCGCCGCCGACGGGACTCGGCTGGACGGGCGAGTCAAGCCTCGGTGAGCAACAACGATTCGTCTGTGGTCCGACCTGACGTTCACCGCTGAGTCGAGGCAGACGAATCGGACGGTCAGATGACGGCTAGCGGCAGCAGCTGCCGGCCGGTGGGGCCGATCTGGATCTCGGTGTTCATCTCCGGGCAGACGCCGCAGTCGTAGCAGGGGGTCCAGCGGCAGTCCTCGACCTCGACGTCCCCGGTGCCGTCGGCCACCGCGAGGGCGTCCTCCCAGTCGGCCCACAGCCAGTCCTTGTCGAGGCCGGAGTCGAGGTGGTCCCACGGGAGCACCTCGTCGTAGTCGCGCTCGCGGGTGGTGTACCAGTCCAGGTTGACGTCGACCAGCGCCTGCTCGCAGGCCTCGGCCCATCGCTCGTAGGAGAAGTGCTCGCTCCAGCCGTCGAACCGGCCGCCGTCACGCCACACCTGCTCGATCACGGCGCCCACCCGGCGGTCGCCGCGGGTGAGCAGTCCCTCGATGGTGCCGGGCTTGCCGTCGTGGTAGCGGAAGCCGATCGCGCGGCCGTACCTCTTGTCGGCGCGGACCAGCTCGCGGAGCTTGCGGAGCCGCTCGTCGGTGGTGTCGTGGTCGAGCTGGGCGGCCCACTGGAACGGCGTGTGCGGCTTGGGCACGAAGCCGCCGATCGAGACCGTGCACTTGATGTCGTTGCGGCCGGAGACCTCGCGGCCCTTGGCGATCACCTGCTTGGCGAGCTCGGCGATGGCGAGCACGTCCTCGTCGGTCTCGGTCGGGAGGCCGCACATGAAGTAGAGCTTCACCTGCCGCCAGCCGTTGCCGTACGCCGTGGCGACGGTCCGGATCAGGTCCTCCTCGGTGACCATCTTGTTGATCACGCGGCGCATCCGCTCCGAGCCGCCCTCGGGCGCGAAGGTGAGGCCGGAGCGGCGCCCGTTGCGGGAGAACTCGTTGGCGAGCGTGATGTTGAAGGCGTCGACACGGGTGGACGGGAGCGACAGCGAGACGTTGGAGCCCTCGTAGCGGTCGGCCAGTCCCTTGGCGACCTCGCCGATCTCGGTGTGGTCGGCGCTCGAAAGCGAGAGCAGGCCGACCTCCTCGAAGCCGGTCATCCGGATGCCGTTCTCGACCATGTCGCCGATGGTCTCGATGGACCGCTCGCGGACCGGCCGGGTGATCATGCCGGCCTGGCAGAACCGGCAGCCCCGGGTGCAGCCCCGGAAGATCTCCACCGAGAAGCGCTCGTGCACGGTCTCGGCCAGCGGCACCAGCGGCTTGGCGGGATAGGGCCACGCGTCGAGGTCCATCAGCGTGTGCTTGCGGATCCGGAACGGGATGCCGGGGCGGTTGGGTACGACGGCCTCGATCGTCGCGTCGGCGGCGTACGTGACGTCGTAGAAGCGCGGGACGTAGACGCCACCACTGACCGCGAGCCTGCGCAGCAGCTCGTCGCGACCGCCGAGCCGGCCCTCGTCCTTCCACTCGCGCACCACCTCGGAGATCGCGAGCACGACCTCCTCGCCGTCACCGAGCACGGCAGCGTCGAGGAAGTCCGCGATCGGCTCCGGGTTGAACGCCGCGTGCCCGCCGGCCAGCACGATCGGGTGGTCGTCGGTGCGGTCCGCGGCGTGCAGCGGGATGCCGGCCAGGTCGAGGGCGTTGAGCATGTTGGTGTAGCCGAGCTCGGTGGAGAAGCTCAGCCCGAAGATGTCGAAGTCGCGGACCGGCCGGTGGGCGTCGACGGTGAACTGCGGGATCTGGTGCTCGCGCATCACCGCCTCCATGTCGGGCCACACGGAGTAGGTCCTCTCAGCGAGGATCCAGTCCCGCTCGTTGAGCACCTCGTAGAGGATCTGGACGCCCTGGTTGGGCAGGCCCACCTCGTAGGCGTCCGGGTACATCAGGGCCCAGCGGACGGTCTCGCCCCCCTCGTCGGACAGCGTGGCGCAGTCCCAGTCCTTGAGGGTCGAGTTGAGCTCGCCGCCGACGTACTGGATCGGCTTGGACACGGTCGGGAGCAGCGGCTCGAGACGGCTGAACAGCGACTCGGGGACGGTCGCGGTGGCGGGCATGCGGTGGACTCCAACGATCGGGGGCGGGTCAGCCGACAAGAGTACGGCGCTCGCGGACCGCGCACCGAATGACGACTGCCTAGGCTCGAGGGGTGACCTCCCCCGACTTCGCCTCGCCCTCCGACCTGCCGACGCCGTTCGGCTACTCGCACGTCGTCGGCATCCCCGCCGGCCGGCTGCTGTGGACCTCGGGCCAGGTGGCGGTCGACTCCTCCGGCGCGGTGCCGGACGGCTGGGAGGCGCAGACCCGACTGGTGTTCGAGAACGTCGGTCGCGCGCTGTCCGCGCAGGACGGCGACTGGTCCGACGTCGTGAAGCTGACGTACTTCGTGACCGGGGTCGAGCAGATCGCGACGGTGCGGTCGGTGCGCGACGAGTTCGTCGACACCGAGCGGCCGCCGACCAGCTCTCTTGTCCAGGTCGCCGGGCTGTTCCGGCCGGACCTGCTCATCGAGGTCGAGGCGGTGGCCTGGCTGCCCTGATCGGGGCCGTGCGCCGGGCTCAGGTCTCCTGATCCATCGGCGCGGCCGGGGTCGCGCCGGCCTGGGCGCGTGCCGCGGCCCCGGCCGAGGTGGCGCGCAGCTCGACCTTGGGCATGAGCAGCAGGAGCAGGAAGGCGATCAGCCCGACGCCGGCACCCATCAGGAAGACCACGTCCATCGACGCGGCGAAGCCCTGCTTGAACGGGTGCGCCAGGGCCGGCGAGAGCGTGTCGATGAACGACGAGTCGCCCTGCACCTGGTCGGCGGCGCCGCTGTTGCCCAGGACCGCGGCGTCGGCCGGGGTGGGGTTGGCGACGACGTGCTGGAACGCCTCGGTCTTGGCCGCCTTGTCGAACTCGTCGGCGATGTTGCCGCCGACGGTGCTGAACAGGATGGACAGGAACACCGCCACACCCAGGGTGCCGCCGATCTGCCGGAAGAACGTCGCCGAGCTGGTGGCGACGCCGATCTCGCTGGGCGGCACGGCACTCTGCATGATCAGCAGCAGCGGCTGCATGCAGTTGCCTAGGCCAACCCCGAGCACGAGCATGAACAGGTCGATGACCAGCAGCGACGTGTCGGCCGAGGTGGTCGAGAGCAGCAGCAGGCCGATCACCAGCAGCGCGGACCCGACCCGGGGGAAGACGCGGGTGCGCCCGGTCCGGGAGATGATCTGGCCCGAGACCATCGCCCCGGACATCATCCCGAGCACCATCGGCAGCATCAGCAGCCCGGCCTTGGTCGGCGACGCACCGTGCACGATCTGCATGTAGAGGGGCAGGATCAGGATGCCGCCGAACATCGCGGCGCCGATCGCGATGCTCGCCAGGATGGTGATCGCCGCGGCGCGGATCCGGAACAGCGTGAGCGGGATCAGCGCGGCCTCGCCCATGGCGCGCTCGGCGAAGTAGAACGCCGCGAGCCCCAGTCCACCGACGACGTACGCCGTGAGCGAGCGGCCCGAGCCCCAGCCCCAGTCGCGGCCCTGCTCGGCCACGGTGAGCAGCGGAACGAGCGCCACCACCAGGGCGATCGCTCCCCACCAGTCAATGCGGACCTGGCGCGGTTGGTGGCTGAGATGCAGCGTGCGGAA